>CALFXN010000390.1 GCA_937957815.1 uncultured Synergistales bacterium | reverse complement strand
GATCCGACGCAACGAGGTGCTATACTTCATGCGGCAACTCAGTTGCACTGTCGAGGGGGAGTTCCATGAAACATACGGTCGGAGTCATATTGTGCACCGTTCTCCTGTGTTTCGGAGCCATATCCCGCACCCAGGCTGAGGAACCGGCGGGCGTTGTCGCGGTTTCCGCCGGAATCGCGCAATGCGTCGAGGACATCCACAGGGCGTTCACAGCGGCGGGAAATCCGCCGCTCACATTCGTCAAGGAGGCGACCGGGCCGCTTGCGCAGAAGATCGACGCGGGAGCGCCGTACGACCTTCTGGTCGCGGCGGATCCCAAGTGGCCGCAATGGCTTGCGGAACGCGGAAAACTCCGGGATCTCCATCCGTGCGCAAGGGGACATCTTGTCCTCTGGTCGCAGAAAAAAGAGTTCTGTACTCCTGAAACGCTTCAGGATCGGATCGTCGCCTCTCCGACGCCCGAATCCACATCCCATGGAAAACTCGCGCAGACGTATCTCGCGTCGAGGAAGCTCTGGGATGTCGGGCCGGAAAACAGGAAACTGCTTCTGACGGGCAACGCTCTCCAGGCGGTCATGGCCGTAAAGGCCGGAAGCGCCGAAGTTGCGCTTATTCCGATGAGCCTCGCGATCGAGGTCGCCGGATCGTATGTCGTTCTGCCGGCGGATCCGATCCCGACGGTTGGCGGCCTTCGCGCGGCGGAGGCCGATCCGAACGCCGTCCGTTTCTGGACGTTCCTTCGCTCTTCCGACGCCGCAAGGATCTGGGAGCGCTGGGGCTTCGAGCCTCTGTCGGGGGAATGACCCCATGCCGGCCGGGAGCGCGATTGAACGCGTCCTGCGGGAGACGATCCGTCGCCTGCGGGACACCGACCCCCACATCATGCGGGAGGAGATTCGCATCGTTCCGCTGGGAGTGAAGGAGTCCATCGGATCGCCGAAACCCTTCACGGACTTCGCGCTGCAACAGGGAGAGGAGCGCCTCGTGGAGGCGACCTTCCGCCATGAGCGCGGCCAGGCGTTTACGGGTTTCCCGGACTCGTGGTCCGGACGTCTGGAAGATCTTCTTCTTCTGCCGCTCGAAGAAAGCCGGGCGCGGGCTTTTTTCACGGCGGGCGTCAACGCCGTGGGGCGGGCGCTTGGATGGGGAGACGATACGGTCCATTGCAGGGACGACGCTCCCGGAAGGTGCGGCGAAAAATTCGGGGCGCGTCTGGCGGAAAATCCTGAGCGAACGGGAAACGTCGTCATCGTGGGATATCAACCGGCGTTGCTTCGGGGAATTTCGGACGCGCTCGGACCGGACAGGCTCCGTGCAACGGATCTGAACCCGAAGAATATCGGCAGGACCGTTTCCGGCGTCACGATTCTCGACGGGGAAAAGGACCTCGAACGGGCGGCCGCGTGGGCCGATACGGTCGTCATAACGGGGTCGACGATCGTGAACGGGACCATCGACAGACTTCTGGATGCATTTCGCGGAAAGAGAATCGTATTTTTCGGCACGACGATAGCGATCCCGGCGAATCTCATGGGGTGGGAACGCTGGTGCTTCGAATCAGCATAGACAAAGAGACGCGCCGACCTTGAGACGGCCGAGGCTCTTTTCTTCGTATCGGGGCATATTTCGTCGGGACCGGGCATTACCGATATTCCCGTTCCGTCAGCGTCATGATGTCCCCGGGCCGTATCACATCGCCGTGGAGCATTTCGAGAAAGTGGCCGGCGACAGCACCCGGGTAATCGCAGGAATGGGGCTCGCCGGGTTGTTTGCCCCGTCCGATCACCCGAGCCTGTCCGATAAACCGTGTCGGTTTCTCTGTGACTTCGTGCCGGATATCGGGGAATCACCAAATGAAAGCGGGGGTTCCGCGGATGTTCGCAGAGCTCCCGCTTGTTTCCAACGCCGTTCGTTTGTGCGCCGAATCAGTCGAAGAAGAGCCGGTTCTTCGGCGCGGCCGACGGATCGCGAAAGAACGCGCCGACGCCCTTTTCGATCATTTCGGCGTAGGAGGGGATTCCCTCCACGAGGATCGTTTGGTCGGGGTGAAGCATGTTGTGCACCTGAAGCAGCGTCATCAGCGTGGTAACGTGCCGCGCGACGCGCTTGTCGATCGGCCAGCCCCTTTCGTCTATGGGCGCGTAGAGGAGCTTGTGTTCGCCGGCCTTCATGACGAAACGGTCGCGGCCTGACATGAGAAGTTCTTCGTCCGTGATCCCGCGGATCCGGTCGAGCATCGGCTCGGCGACCTCCGCGAGGTATGAGACCGCTTCGGAGTGGTCGCCGATCTCCCTGTGACTCAGCCCGTGGAGCGCCGTCGGGGAGAATTCCATGCCGATCGGAACGTCGAACGTCTGCGAGGTCAGCATCATCGAGGTCATCGCCGCGACCTCGTTTCCCCTCTGGTGGGTGACGATCGTGTTCTCGACGGGGTACTCGAGTTCGGCCTCGTGGAAGTCCATCGTGAGGTTCACCCTCTCGGCGCGGATGAGTTCCATCGCCGCGTGGGTGGTGCGCTCCGTGAGCATTCCCCCGGGACGTCCGGGCCAGTTGCGGTTGAGGTTTCGGACGTCCATGTAGGCCAGGTTCTGGCCGCTGGGGTAGTGGATGTAGACCTCGGGATCGGGCCAGGAGTCGAGCGGATTGGCCGTGCGGTCGCCCATGCGCCATTTCTTGGTGCCCCAGGGCGTCTTCACGTGGAGGAAGCGCGGGTACGCCTCCCCGAGCCGCGTGCAGGTGGACGCGCTCGTGTTGACGCGGTCGATGACGAAGACCTTCCCCTGCGTGACCCGGAGGTTTTCGGTGAAGACCTGCGCCGACATGTTCGCGGCGGGTTCCTCGGCGTGGGTGCCCCCGATGATCAGGAGCGCGCCTCCCGGAACGCCGCTGTCGAAGACGTA
>CALFXN010000389.1 GCA_937957815.1 uncultured Synergistales bacterium | reverse complement strand
CGCAACCCATTCTCCGGAGACGTGGGACAGCATCGTCTCGATGACCACGCCGTCGTCGCACTCGTCGGCCGCCTGTATGACAGCCCGGCCGTTCTTTCCGAGATGCTCCCGGGCAACCCGCCACACCTCGGGAAGATCCGCGTACGTTGATTTGAAGAAGGGATTCTCCGTTCCCTTCCTCGCGATCTCAAATGCCCCCTGAGCTGCAACCAGCGCCTTCGTGAGATTCGCTACGCTTTCCGAATGAAGCATTCGTCTTCCCTCCCGGGAGTTGTCGTCATAATCGTCGTTGTCGGATCCTCGACGACCATGCTCTCAAGATCGTCGACTCTCAGTTCGAGTTTTTCGATCTCCCCGCGAAGTCGGTTCACCTGATGAAAAAGCCCGCGCATCTTCAAGCCTCCCGAACGGCGGGGATCTTCGCGCCTTCGACGAGATCCGCGACTCTCTCGACCCGGACCAGGTAGTCGAGCATGACGGCGATCCGGATCGTGATATCCGCTTCGGCGGACGTATGTTCGTCCATGTCCCTCCTGACGAGTTCGATGACGGATTCGATACCGGCCCGGAATATCGGGTGCTTCAACAGCGCCTCTACGGCAGACTTCAGTTCGTTCATTTCATTGACCTCCTCGATTCGATCTTCTGATTCTTCGCGATCCCTTTGGGGAAACAACCTCGGGAGCTTCGCCCCGAGAAACGATTCGACGATGCGTGATGAAACAACGGAACGGTGAAACGTCCCGACCTTTGGAAGCGAAACGGGATCCGTCGTCAGATCCCGTCGCACCAGACTCCCCGAAATCCGCAATACCGGCAGCACCAGTCGGGAATGGAGGCGTCGATCTCCGGAAGGTCCGCAGCGTGTGCGATCCGTTCGGCTCTTTCAATCGCAGTCTTGGGGATGCCCTCGTCGTAGTCGTACGAATCCACCGGCAACGGATATTCCGGTCTGTCCCTGTTGAGCCCGACGATCCCGACCTTCGCAATGGGATCGCCCCTGAACCGGAGCATGTAGCCATACAGGCCGACCTGGGTGAGATACTGCGGATACTTCTCCCTCGTCCCGAACTTCTTCCACTCCCGGTAGGCGAACGAGTTCATCGTCTTGATGTCGAGAACGTACAGTTCTCCGCCGCCGAAGGAGCCGATGGCGTCGTAATGTCCCGAGATCACGAACCCGTCGCCGCGATATTCCAGACATTCCTTCGCTTCGAGATTCCCGGGGTTGTACCCGATATCCCACCCGGCGAGACGCATGTATTCGATGCCGACCGATTCGAGTGCTGTGCCGCAATCCATGACGATCCTGCTTCCGGGATCGCGCGGTTCTTCAATCCCCCGGACCGATTCGAGATAGACCCGTCTGTCGCAGGCGTGACCCAGTCCGGATGCCCTGAATGTAATCATTTCCTTTCATCTCCCTGAGAAGTGGAATCGAACGGAGCGTCGATGTCCAGAAGCTCCGTTCGTGTCGTCCGGCCGTTCCTTCAAGCTCTGGCATGTTCCGGAATGGAGCGTCGCATTCCCCAATCCGATGTCTCCCCTAATGAGGTTCCGGATGGAAGTGGCGGAAGGAATTCTCTGTGATGTCAACGATTTGAGACGTATTCCGCTACAAGAGCGTTATGCACTGAAGGGGAGTTTTCCGGTTTTTCAAAGCGCTGTCGGTTTCGATCGAAAGAAGTAGCGGAAACAGGCCTGAAGCGTTGCAGAGACTCGGGAAAGAACCCGGAACCGTTTCCGCAACCGGTGACGCATCGGAGAATCGACAGTTTGGAGAGGCAGAGCGAGAGGTGGGGAGGGAAGAAGCAATCGTTCCGGAATCCGACATTGCGGA
>CALFXN010000388.1 GCA_937957815.1 uncultured Synergistales bacterium | reverse complement strand
ACGTTCAGAAATCCGCAGCACCTTCACGGGACACGCCGCTACGCACAACCCACAGCTTTTGCAATACTCTTCGAGAACGGTGATTCTTCCCTTCGCCATGACACGCACCACCCCTTCCAGCATTTATGAAACACGTGAGACTCGAAAATAACTCACTGTCGACGATCACCCTGCGACCAGATGCATCCGTCCTCCCACGGGAGAAGCATATATCGGGAAACGGGCCATACCGGAATCGCTTCATGGGGTTTCTGAAGCGTTCGGACTTCGTCAAGCAGCGCCGGCGCGACCCCTGCGTATAGAACCGGAAGACCGAGGGTGCGACCGGCTTCCCGGACTACGGACAATCCTTCGAGACAATGCGCGGCGGTCGTTTCCTGCATAAGGTGGGAATTGCTGATAAGGGCTCCGACACGAAGTCCTCCGATGGATTCCATCTTTCTGAGCATCTGCTCTATTCGCGCCGTTGAGGACGTTACCGGACGGAAGGCGTTGACAACGAGGACGAGGAGATAGCCGGACTTCCTGATTTCGGGCTCGAACTGCTTCAGCGCCAACGCGCCCTCGGCGTCTCCCCCGATATCGAGGAGAAGGCTCCCGTTTTCCGAGGAAAGAGCCCACCCGACCTTTGCGTTGATGACGGACATGTCGCTCCACTTGGCGTGTTCCGGCGGAGTGATGATGGAAAAACCCTTGCCTTTCAGCGTTTCGGAAACCTGTCTGACACAGAAATAGGGATTGATGATATCGACGTCTGCGATAGTGACGTTGTGTCCCGATGCCTTGAGCCCGAGAGCGAGGTTGAGAACCCATTCGGTTTTTCCGGATCCAAGCGCCCCGGTCACGGCGATCGTCTTCGGCCATTCATAGAGCTTGATGAGATCGGCAAAAACGGTAATGTCATCCGGAATCACTCCAGAACCGCCCCCTTGTTCAAACGAATGCCCCGTATCCAGTCAGAAGCCGTCATGGTGCGCTTCCCCTCGGGCTGAACGGAAATCAGGGTCACTCCTCCGCGCCCCGCCGCAACGACCGGGAATCCCTCCCTGTCGATGTCGAGAAGCGTTCCCGGACTTCCCGTCCCTTCCGACTTTCTCGTTCGCCAGACTTTTACCCTCTTTCCCTGAAGGAAAAAAAACGCCCCGGGTTCCGGGTTGAATGCGCGAACTCGATTGTGTATCGTGTCCGACGGTTCCGACCACACGACACGAGATTCATCTTTGTGAATTTTTACCGCATACGAAACGGATTCAGAATTTTGCTCTCTAAACTCACAAGTTCCATCAATAATAGATTTTACACCATTGAGGAAAAGCTCGCTACCTTTATTCGCACAAATCGAAGCGAATTCCCCTGCGCAGGTGTCCCCGGGAATCGGTATCGTCTCCTGAGCGACGATGGGGCCCGCGTCCATCGACTCGACGAGCCTGAAGAGCGTTACGCCCGACTCGCTGTCGCCCGCGAGAATCGATCGCTGTACCGGTGCGGCGCCCCGATAGCGCGGAAGGAGTGACGGATGTATGTTGTAACACCCGAAACGGGGAAGGTTGAGGAAGGGAGGAAGGACTTTCTGTCCGAAGTCGACAACCAGAAGAAGATCCGGGGTATCCTCTTCAAGGAGGTTCTTCAGGATGGCATCGTTCCGAAGGCATTCTGTGCGGTGAATATCGATACCAGCGTCGTGACACCATACGTCGACTTCGGTCGGTCGCGACTTGAGTCCTCGTCCGGCGACCGAGGGAGTTCCGGTGACGACGAGCCCGAAACGGATCCCCCGGGAAAGGCGGGAGAGACACTCCGCTGCAAACGAACCGGATCCGACGAACCAGAACTTCGTCACATGTCCTCTTCCCTTTCAAGACGCCGCATCTTCTTTCGAACGAGATTCCGCTTCAGCGGGGACATCGTGTCGATGAGAAGACGCCCGTTCAGATGGTCAATTTCATGAAGGAACGCCCGAGCGACGAACCCTTCCGCAGACAGAACGCGCTCGTTGCCGTATTCGTCGAAAGCTCTGACCGTGACCTTATTCGCGCGACGCACCTTCGTGAAGATTCCGGGAAAGCTCAGACACCCCTCCTCGCCTTCCTGCTCTCCTTCTGCTGATTCGACGACAGGGTTGATGAGGGTCTGCGTCTTCTCTCCGTCGAAAACGACGGCAATCCGCGCGGACCAACCGACTTGCGGTCCCGCGAGGCCGACTCCATCCCTCTCATGCATTATTTTCACCATGGCGGAGATTCTTTCGCGCATCGCGTCATCGAATTCCGTAATGCGACTCGTCGATCCCCTTAAAACCGGATCAGGATACACCCGTAAACGCATTTCTTCCACAGCTCAATCACCTCAAACAAAAGGCAGGGTCGCGTTCGTGCGACCCTGCCCTCGCGGTTTTCCAAAATTTACTGTCTGAAGGAGTCTTTCAGGAAATCTCCGATCGTGACCTGCTGCTCGTCGACGGGGTAGGAAGAGGGCTTTTCCTTTTCCCGCTCGACCTTTGGAGCTGACGCACGGCGCTTTTTCTCTTCCTCGTGCCGCTTCCGCCCCTCGTCTTCCTCGAGAGCGCTCAGACTGAGGCGCATCCTGCGTTCCGACGGGTTGATCTCGATCACGCGCGCGATGACTTCCTGTCCTTCTGAAAGGACATCCTGCGGTTTGTCGACACGTTTCGTACTCAGCTGCGAAATGTGGATGAGAGCCTCCACGCCCTCTTCGACCTCGACGAAGGCCCCGAAATCCGCAAGGCGGACGACCTTGACGGTGATGTCCTGGCCGACATTGAAGCGCGAGTCGATGTTTGCCCACGGATCATGAAGCTGCTTGTAACCGAGACTGATGCGCTTCTTTTCGCCGTCGACGTCCAGAACGACAACCTCGACTTCCTGTCCCTTCTTGAGAACTTCCTTGGGGTGCTTGATCCTCGCCCAGCAGAGATCTCCAATGTGGATGAGTCCTTCGACTCCGGGTTCTATCTCAACGAAGGCTCCGAAGTCCGTGACGTTCGTGACGACTCCCGTCGTTCGAGTTCCGCTCTTCCACCGTTCTGTTGCGGTAAGCCACGGATCGGGCTGTGTCTGCTTGATGCTGAGGGAAATACGGCTGTTCTCCCTGTCGATTCCGATGACCTTGACAGTAACGGTATCGCCCTTCTTGACGAGATCCTTGGGCTTGTTGTTGCGCTTCCACGACAGCTCGCTCATATGGACGAGACCGTCGATCGGACCGAGATTGACAAAAACTCCGAACGCGGTAATGCTGCTGACGGTGCCTTCGAGAACCGCGCCTTCGACGACGTTTCCGTAGAAGGAATCCCTCTGGGTAGACAGTTCCTGTTCAAGCAAGAGTCGACGGGAAAGGACGAGCCGGCGTTTTCTTCGATCCTTCTCAAGCAGCTTGACTTCGAATTCCTCTCCGACGTATTTGCCGGGATTGACTCCGCGTCCTTCGGCGGCGAGATGGGAAATGGGGACAAATCCCTCCAGGGAGCAGCAGTCAACCATGAGACCGCCCTTGACCTTGCGAAGCCCGCGTACGGTAACCACGTCGTTCTGGGAGAGCTTTTCCTCAAGGGTGTTCCATCTTTTGTCGAACTCACAGCGCCATCGGCTAACATGAAGCTGTGCTTCTTCGCCATGGCGGACGTTGATGACCTCTACCGTGACCGGATCGTTGATCTCGGGCTTCTCCGCATCGTTGACGAGCATTTTGTGGGACCACTCACGGGCCGGAAGAAAACCTTCGCACTTGTATCCGACATCCACGAGCCATCCGTCGTCGCCCTGGCCAACGATATTCCCCGAAATGATCTTTCCTCGGTGGAGATCCTCCATGTCGCCATACTTTCTGAGGATACTCTCCATACTTTCCTCGACGGGTGCCTCCACGTGCTCCATTTCCTCTTCAGTCGTGCTTTCCCGGGTATTCAGATTGTCCTTCATTTCCTCTTGTGTCATAGTCTTCCATCCCCCTTGACTCCCTGCGAAGTCGCTAATGCTGTTTTCAACTGGTCGATCAACCAGTCCGGGGTACTCGCCCCCGCTGCAATTCCTATACTGCGCTTTCCGGCAAGCCACCTCCCGTCAAGTTCTTCCGCATGTTCTATCCACAGGACATCCGTATTCTTCGATCGGACGATATCGACGAGCTTTCCCGTATTCGCGCTGTTCCTGCCTCCGATGACGATGACACCATCGACATTTCGCGCCAGTTCGCGTATTCCCTGCTGACGTTCGACCGTCGCCTTGCATATTGTATTGAAAACACGAAGTTCGTCGACGAACGCCACCAATGACGTGGCGACGCCGGCGAGACATTCTTCTTTTTGTGTCGTCTGAGATATTACTCCAATACGACTGAATTTGCCAATACTCCGCGCCTCCTCCGCGCCGCTCACGACGGAAACGTTCCCGGGACTGACACATCCGCGGATTGCCCTGACTTCGGGGTGGTCGTTGTCCCCGACGATGACGATGTGGTACCCTTCTTCCGAAAGGAAACGCGCGAGATCCTGCGCCTTCTTCACGAAGGGGCAGGTCCCGTCGATAATGTCACATTCCTTCGACTCCAGTTCCGCGTACACATCGGGCGAAATGCCGTGTGCGCGGATGAAGACCTTGGCACCACGGGGTATATCGGCTGGAACCTCCACGACAAACGCACCGATCTTCGAAAGACGCTCGACTTCCTGAGGGTTGTGAATCGGCATTCCGAGAGCGTACACTGTTCCTTCCGTCCGCAAGGCATTCTCGAGGCGATCAATGGCCCTTCGGACGCCGAAGCAGAGCCCGGTCGGTTTCGCTACGACTACGTGTCTCAAGGGAGTGTTCCTTCCTCAAAAAAACGTTCACATATCCCGATGACATCTTCGACGATGCCATCCGCGCCACCGGGATGACTTGATGTATCATACCACACGACGGGGGAAAACTTTCTGAACCACGTCATCTGTTTTCGAGCGAAAAACTTCGTCGAGGCGATATCTGACACGGCCGCGTCCTCGAACGACATCTTTCCTTTGAAAGCACACGCAATTTCCCTGTAGCCGAATCCCTGCATCGAAGGGAAACGCTCGTCGAATCCGTTCGCGAGAAGCCATTCGACCTCTTCGATGAAGCCGGATGCAAACTGTGCGCGAACGCGCCGTTCGATTCCCTCGTACAAAAGCTCGCGCGGACGGGTCAGCCCGATATACAGAACGTCGAATGGCGGAACGGACTTTTCTCCGTGCTCGTACCACCACGCCGCCGGCTTCCCGGTTACATCGTATATCTCGAGACTCCTCGAGACGCGGCGGACATCCTTCGGGTGAAGGCGCGCCGCGGAGACGGGGTCGACTTGTCTCAGACGGTCGTACAGCGCATCGGGGCCGAATTCTTCGTGGTATGCGGCGATCCGCTCGCGGGCTTTTTCATCGCTCGGCAATGCCTTCGTCAGGGTTCTGTCGAGGAGCGCACTGAAATAAAAGGGAGTCCCTCCGACGAACAGGGCCCTCCTCCCGCGCGCTGCGATGCGTTCGGCAATTCCTGCTGAAAGTCCGACGAAATCCGCGACTGAGAAAATCTCATCGGGCATCGCCACGTCGAGAAGATGATGGATGACTCGCCGTCGGACGTCGTGCGGGATCTTATCGGTTCCGACGTCCATATACCTGTATACCTGGCGGGAATCGACGGAGACGATCTCCGCCCGCAGCCGCCCGGCGATCTCGAGACTCAATGCCGTCTTTCCGACGGCCGTGGGGCCGATAACTCCCACAATGCGGTGTCGTTCCATCTATTTTTCTCTCCCGAAGTGTTCGGACAGTTGTCTGCCGGAGATGCGAAGCGTCGTCGGCCGACCGTGAGGGCATGTCGAGGGTGAGTCGCACCGGGCCAGATCGAACCACAGGGCGCAGGCCTCCGCTTCGGTAAAACGATTTCCGAGCGGCAACGAGTCGTGACAGGCGATCGTTGCCACAGAACGCCAGAAGATATCGCCGATATCGTCTCGCTCTTTCCCCGCACGGCATTCGATCGCTTCGAGCGCCGCGCGAAGCGTCGATTCCGGCGAACCGCCGACGCCTGCAGGTGTTCTCTTCAGGCGGACTTCCCCGTCTTTCCGCTCGAAATCGAAACCGAGAAACGTGAGCGCGTCAATATTTTCCTCGATCTCGAGGGAAAGCGACGGAGGGAGTGGAAAGCTGACGATGATTCCCTGCGCTCCCGAAGACGCACGTCGGGTATTCCTGTATTTCTCGTAGAGTACCCGCTCCTGCGCGGCGTGCGGATCCATCAGGACAAGATCGTTCCCATCCTCGAACACGAGGTATCCGCCGAGGTTCTCTGCGAGAAAACGTACGCTTTCCCGACGAGGTTCTTCGATAATGGAAGCTCCCTGTTTCCATGGAGTCGATACGCGCGAAAAGAACGACGAGGGCTCCCGTCTGGAGAAAAAATCTCCGGAATGGAGAGATCGCTCCGGCGCGGAAACGCGTTCGGAGTTCCCTGGAGAAAACGGGACACTCTTCAGGGATGCAGCCGGTACTGAAGGAATGGGAAAAGAGTGTTCCTCTCTTACGAGAAGCGCGGTGACGGAACGGATCGCTTCGAAGACGTCTCCCGGCACGAGGAAGCGTACTTCGGTCTTTGCCGGATGGATATTGACATCGACGAGTTCCGGGGAAATTCCGATGAAAAAGGCCCATTGCCCCGACGGATCGTGGCAGACGCGGGCAATCGCCGCCCGGACCATTGGATCGGCGAAGACACGTCCGTTGACGTACGACAGGATCTGGGTACGGCTCTTTTCGGGCTCGGGACGGCGCCATGCCTCGACAGCGACGCTTCCGTATTCGAACGTCGCAGTTCGTATATCCCCTCTTCCCCAGACGCACTCGAATACGGAGCGCCTCTCTCCGGCGGCTTTCGAGAAAAAGACGTTTTTCCCTTCGTTCGTCATGAGAAACTCGACATTCGGGTAGGCGACGGCATAGGTCGTAAGAACGGAATGACATTTTCTGAATTCGGAGAGAACGCTTTTGAGAAACTTCCTGCGCGCCGGAAGATTGTAGAATATGCGATCGACCTGAACACGCGTCCCGAAGTCGCACGGCACGGCGTCAATCGTCGAAGACACGTTTCCGGAGATGCGTATCAGACTCCCGTGCCGAGCGTCCCTTCTCCTGCTCCGTATCTCGAGTTCGCTCACGGCCGCGAGGCTGGCGAGCGCTTCTCCTCTGAATCCAAGCGTGTGAATGTTCTCAAGATCCTCGAGCGTCGCGATCTTGCTCGTTGCGTGACGCTGGATCGCGACGGAAAGATCCGCCGGAGAGATGCCGCCCCCATCATCCTCGACGACGAGTCGTTCCTTCCCGCCTTCCGTGCATGCGACGGAAATACGCTTCGCTCCCGCATCGAGCGAGTTCTCGACGAGTTCCTTCAGAGCGGACGCCGGACGTTCGATCACCTCGCCCGCCGCGATTCTGGACGCAAGTTCTTCCGGGAGCACCCGAATGGTCATGTCGACTCCAGGACCGATTTCGCTTTTCCATTCAGATCGTACAGAATTTCCAGCGCGCGGAACGGTGTCAGCGAATCGGGATCGATCTGCGCGATTTCTTCAAGGACTCCACGTACGCCGGAATCGAACAGCGAAAGCTGGCTTCCCTGTTCTCCTTTCTTTTTCAAGGATTCTTCCATGCCCGGAATCGTCCGTTCCTTCTCGAGCGCGACGAGAAGTTCGTACGCTCTTTTCAGTATCCATTTCGGGAGTCCGGCCCGCCGCGCCACTTCGATGCCGTAGGAACGGTCCGCGGCTCCCGGGATGACGCGATGGAGGAATTCAATCCCGTCGCCGTTTTCCCGGATCTCCATGCACGAGTTGGTCATATTCGGGAAACGTTCCGTCAATGTCGTGAGTTCGTGATAGTGCGTCGCGAAAAGAACCTTCGGCAAACAGGCGGTGACGTCGTGAACATATTCGAGAACGGCCCAGGCGATGCTCATGCCGTCGTAGGTCGACGTTCCGCGGCCGATTTCGTCGAGGATGACGAGGCTGCGATCCGAGAGCGTATTCAGGATTCCCGCGGTTTCCATCATTTCGACCATAAAGGTGCTGTTGCCTCGCGACAATTCATCCCTCGCCCCGATGCGGGTGAAGATTCGATCGAGAACGCCGATCTCGGCGGACGCCGCGGGAATGAACGAGCCGACCTGCGCGAGAAGGCACAGGAGCGCGGCCATGCGAAGATAGGTCGACTTCCCCGCCATATTGGGCCCCGTCAGAATGACGATCCTCTTCCGGTCCGTTTCAAGGGTGACGTCATTCGGGACGAAGACGCGGTCCGGAAACGCGGCTTCCACGACGGGGTGACGTCCCCCGAGGATCCTGATGTCTCTTCCCTCGTTCAGTATCGGAGAGACATATCGTCGTTCACGGGCGACCTGCGCGAAGGAACACAGGACGTCGATCGAGGCGAGAAAACGTCCGAACGACTGAATTGCGGATATTCGCTCAAGGACGTCGCGAACGAGTCCCTTCGAGAGGGATTCCTCGAGTTCGAGAATTTTCTGTTCTCCGAGAAGGCGTTTTTCTTCAAACTCCTTCAGCTCGGCGGTGACGTATCGCTCCGAGTTGACGAGAGTCTGCCTGCGTTCGTAGTAATCCGGGAGCGTTGCCGACTGCGATTTCCCGAGTTCGAGATAATATCCGTAGACGCGGTTGTATCCGGCCTTGAGCTTCGGCTGACCTGACGCCCGTCTTTCCCTGTCGATATAGTCCGAAAGCCATTCGTCGGCATGATCCCTGATCGCGCGCAACGAATCGAGTTCGGCGTCGAAGCCTTCGCGTATGATCCCCCCCTGGGCGAAATTTCTCGGCGGATCGTCGCCCAGCGCAGCATCGAGCTTTTCCCCGAGGGAAATGAGGGCCGAGGTTTCGGGACACCAGGGTGAAACGCCGGGACACCGGCAGAGTTCAGTTATCTCCGACGCGACGAGGAGCGTGTCGCGAAGCGCATCAAGGTCGCGCGGACCTCCGGAGTTGAAGGAGAGACGAACCACGGATCGTTCGACATCTCTGCATCCGGAAAGGAAATTCTGAATCGCGTCGAGTCGCGACGCGTCGGACACGAGTGCGGAAACCGCATCTCTCCGCCGTTGCAGTTTTTCGAGGTCCGTCAGCGGACGGACAAGCCACTCCCGCAGGAGCCGACGTCCCATAGGGGAACGGCAGCGGTTCATCACCGAATATAGCGACTGAATCTCTCCGGACTCTCCGCCGCGTCGTTCGCATGGAAGCAATTCCAGATTTCCGAGCGTCGCCGCGTCCATGAAGAGAATCGACGAATCCCGGAGAGGCGTCAGCGACGACACGTGACGAACGGCGCCGAACTGCGTTTCCTCGAGATATCTGAGGACGGCGCACGCGCATCCCGCTTCCCGCGCTCCGTCCTGCACGCCGAAAACGGAGAGCGACGGGACCGAAAAAACCGTCTTCAGCCAGCTTGTAGCGTATTTCGGAAAAAAATGTTCCGGGTCGCGCGGAACGAACAAGCGACCTCGAAGCGACGAAGAAAGTGCGGTCTCTTCGGATCGCGAATCGTGGAGAATTTCTCCGGGATTGAACGCCTCGATTTCGGAGAGCGCGATAGCGCGTGGGAACGAACCGACCTCGAGTCGTCCGGAATTGATGTGCAGAAACGCGACCGCGACGGAAGGGCCGTGACTGGAAAGAGCGGCAAGGCGAGGATCGGCATCCGTTCCCTCCGCGATGAGCGTTCCGGGAGTGACGATCCGGATGACCTTCCGTTCGACGAGCGTCCGTCCGTCAGGTTCCGACATTTGCTCGCAAATCGCGACTTTCTTCCCGGCCCGGACGAGTTTCTCGAGGTATGGAGCGACGGAATGATACGGGACGCCCGCCATCGGAACGGCTCGCTCCGGATCCCGACTCGTGAGCGCAATATCAAGTATCTTCGACGCTTCCTCTGCATCGTCGAAGAACATTTCATAGAAATCCCCCATCCGGAAGAACAGGAGGCAATCGGGGTATTCGTTCTTCCAATGGAAATACTGCTCCAGCATCGGGGTTGACTTTACTCCTTCAGGAAGATCCACGCGAGTCATCCCCCCCGGCGGTTGTCGAGGTATCCCTGAAGAATGATCGCAGCTGCGACTTTATCGCGCGAATGTCGCCGCTTCTCTCGCGAAAGGTTCCCTTCGATCATGGCTCGCTCGGCGATCGTCGTCGTGAATCGTTCGTCCCACGTTTCGATCTTCAATCCGGGAAAGAACGCCCGGAGGAGTTCGGCGAGCGCGAGAATCCGCTTCGCTTCGGAACCCATTTCTCCGCTCGTGCGTACGGGAAGGCCGAGAAGAATGGTCGTCACCTTGTGGCGTCCGACGAGGCTGTCGAGCTCGTCGAGCCATTCATCGGTCGCGGAAAGAACGCCGATCCCCTGGGCGAAAAGGCCCAAGGGATCGCTGAGAGCGACGCCAATCCGGACGTGACCGATGTCGAGCGCAAGGATTCTTTCGGAGGATGCCATGTCACCTTCCGAGAATTTCCGCAAGGACCGGAGCCGCCGCCTCGAGAACGTCGTCGATCCTCGCGGGATCCTTTCCACCGGCCTGAGCCATACTCGGCTTGCCGCCGCCCTTGCCTCCGATTTTCGCAGAGAGGTGCTTCACCAGATCGCCTGCGTGCGCGCCGGAATCGACCGCAGCCTGATCGGCCATCGCGACGAGAATGACGTCGTCCCCGTGAGCGCTCGCAAGAAGAACGACGGATCCGGCGGTTTTCTGTTTGAGAGAATCTCCGATTTCGCGGAGAAGATCCGCGTCCGTCTCGTCGAAACGACCGGTCCAGAGCGTCAGCGAT
>CALFXN010000387.1 GCA_937957815.1 uncultured Synergistales bacterium | reverse complement strand
CGTCAGCGTTTCCTTCTGGAGTTGAACGTTGGCCCGCGCGAGAACGGCCGTCCAGTACGTCTGCTCGGCCTGGGCCAGAAGCGAGTTGACGAGCGTCAGGTATTCCGAAGCGGCGATCTCGTAGCCGAGCACGAGTTGACGTTCCTGGGCGCCGTAGACGCCCGATATGTCGAAGCGGTGCGTGATCGCCGCCGAAAGGGAGTAGTCTCCTCCAACATCTCCCGTCACGTGGGATACGTTCCCTCTGAGTCCCGCCGACGGCCGTTGCGATGCAACAGCCGAACGGACCGAATAGTATTTCGCCTCCACCTGCCGCAGCGATGAACGGATATCCTCGTTCGTCCGCTTCACGAGATCGAGATACGCTCTCACATCCATCTCTCCGGCGGACGCTCCCGCCGCCCACAGCAGGACCGCCGACACCAGAAGACATATCGCATGTCGTCTCATACACCGTCACCTCACTCGATAATTTCGAACGGGTCGCCGCAGGCCCGGAAACCGAACGGATATACACCTTCCGGTTGCGGGAAGGTCAACCTCTCTTCCGTCGCGAAGCCTGCCCACGGTGGTTCCTCACAGACACCCGCAATCGACCACGAGTATTCGTTTGATTTCCTGTGCTGTCAAGAGAAATATGCATTTCGATTTCCACGCTCCTGCGGTTCGTTTCCATCTGGGGAAAAATAAAAAAAGGACGGCCTCACGAGGCCGTCCTTCATCTCATCGTCTGGATTCAGGGATTGGGCGGGCGCGCTACACCTTCTGGACGTTGGAAGCCTGAGGCCCCTTGGCGCCCTGTGTGATTTCGAAGGAAACCTTCTGTCCTTCCGCAAGCGTCTTGAACCCGTCGCCCATGATGGCGCTGTAGTGAACGAAGACGTCCTTGCCCTCATCGGTCGTGATAAAGCCGTAGCCCTTGGCCTCGTTAAACCATTTCACAGTTCCTTGGGTCATAAATAGAGAGCCTCCCTAAGAAAATTAAATAAACCGGACCCTATCCGGCGCTATTACAATATATGATTGATGCGAAACTGTCAAGCAATTTCGCATCCGTTGACAGCAATCTCGCATCCGCGTCCTCGTTTCCCTATTCCTTTGACACCTGTCAGCCCGAGCCCCTATACTGAGTCCGAATATATTTTCGTCCTCGTCCCGCAGGTTCCGGGTACGGGGGACGCAATACGGCGTCAAAGGATGGACAGAGCGTGATATGCATACATGATGTATCGCTTCGTTTCGGAGAACGCCTTCTCTTCGACCGTCTTTCGGTCGACGTTCCCGATGGCGCCAGGGTCGGTCTCGTCGGCCCCAACGGATCGGGAAAGACCACGCTTCTCCGGATTCTCGCCGGAGCGGCGGAAGCGGACGAGGGAACCATATCCATCCCCGGACGGCATCGTATCGGATATCTTCCCCAGGATCTCGTCGAACTCCAGGACATCCCTCTGCTCCGGCTGCTTCGCGAACGGTCGGGCGTCGCCGGGGCGGAACGGGAGCTCGAACGCCTCTCGCGCGGGATTTCCGAAGGCGGCGACCGTGTCCCCGATCTCCTCCGTCGACACGAAGAGGCTCAGCGACGCTTCGAAGCGCTCGACGGATACGCGTTCGATTCGCTCGCGGGAAAGGTGCTCACGGGGCTCGGTTTTCGCGCCGGAGACGCGCGACGTCGCTGCGGCGAGTTCTCGGGGGGCTGGAAGATGCGGATTCTGCTCGCGTCGATCCTTCTCGCCGCCCCGGACATCCTGCTTCTCGACGAACCGACGAATCACCTCGACACGGAGAGCATGGAATGGCTCGAGGGGTGGCTTACGGGCTTCAGGGGGACGATGATCGCCGTCGCGCACGACCGGCGTTTTCTCGAACGGATGTGTACGCACATCGCGGAACTCGAAAACCGGTCCGTAACGCTGTACGGCGGCAGCTATCCGCAGTATCTCCGCGAGAGGGAACAGCGACGCGAAGAGGCGCTCCGGACCCGCCGGAAACAGGAAGCTCTGATCGAGAGGACCGAGGCGTTCATCGAGCGTTTCCGATACAAGGCGACGAAGGCCGCCCAGGTCCAGAGCCGCATCAGGGTGCTCGAAAAGATCGATCCCGTCGAGATCGACGGTCCCGGGAAAACCATAAGGATCAGGTTCCCCGAGTGTTTGCGAACCGGGCATGAAGTCGTCCGGCTCACGAACGTCGGTATGAGCTACGACGGCGCGAGTATCTTCCGGAACGTCTCATTCTCGATCACTCGGGGGGAGAAGATCGCACTCGTCGGCGTCAACGGCGCCGGAAAATCCACGCTCTCTCGCCTCATCGCGCTCGAGGAACCGCCGACGGAAGGAGACGTCCGTCACGGTCACAACGTCAGGGCAGCTTTCTTTTCGCAGGAGAGCACGCAGAACCTCGACTACAGACGGACCGTGTGGCAGGAGGCGCTCGACGCGGGCGGCCCTCTCCTCGAGGGATCGCGCCGGACGTTGCTCGGGGCGTTTCTGTTTTCCGGAGACGACATCCATAAGCCGATCTCGGTGCTTTCCGGCGGAGAAAAATCCCGGCTCGCGCTCTTCAGGATCCTGTTGCGCGACTCGAATCTCCTGATCCTCGACGAGCCGACGAACCATCTCGACATGACGACGAAGGAACTCTTCCAGGAGGCGCTTCTGGAATATTCCGGCACGCTCGTGATCGTCTCCCACGACCGCTTCTTCCTGGATTCCCTCGTGACGAGAATCATCGAAATCCGGGACGGACGCATCCGGGATTACCCCGGAAACTATTCATATTTCATAGAGAAGCGGGCCGAACTCGACAGATCTGCGGAGCAGGATTCCCCGAAAGCGACGACGAACGGAACGGGAGGCGGCGGCGAACGGGAACGAAAACGTTCCGAAGCGGAACTGAGAAACGAGCGGTACCGCCGGAAACGCGTCGTCCTCGAGGAGCTCACGCCCATCGAAGAGGAGATATCCGCTCTCGAACGGGAACAGGCCGAAACCGACGAGCTTCTGTGCATCCCGGAGATTCTCGCCGATTCGCGCCGCGTGCAGGAACTCATGCTTCGCAGGGGACAGACCGCGTCCCTCCTCGGAGAACTCATGCCGCGATGGGAACGCCTGATGCTCGACATCGAGAAAATCGACGAAAACCAGCCTGACTGACGCACAGAACAAGGAGGACACGATCATGACGAAACGCGCGCATTGCCTTGCCGCATTCGCGGCGCTCCTGGCGGCTTTCTGCGTGATTCCCGCCGCGGCCGCTCCCGTATCTGGAGACGCCGGATCCCTTTTGGTCGACTTTTTCGTTAAAAAATTCTCGCCCGATGAGATGACGATGATCATCGACGAGGCTCCCGATCCGTCGGGATCGATCCGGGACATGTACCTCGACATCAAGGGGTGCTCCATCGGAGGCGTCCGGATCGCGTCGCTCAGGGTCCGCGGCATGGGAATCGACATGACGCCGGTCCGGGAGTGGGAAAGGGGGAACGTCGACGTGAAGGGCATGCTCCACGCCGTCGCGGATTGCAGGATCACGGCGGACGACATCAACCGGAATCTGCTCGGGAAGGACTTCGGCGACGATGACCACTGGCATGGAATCCAGCTCACCATCGGCAGGAACGGTGTGTACGCGCGCGGCTACTACCAGGTCCGCATCCTGTTCACGCTCGATATCCTCATCGAGATCACGAGCCGGTTCCGGATAGTGGACGCACAGCAGATCTGGCTCTCCGATTACACGCTCGCCGTCAACCGCGTCGGCGTCCCCGATTTCATCACCGACAAGGCCGTGGCTCAGATCCAGCCGATCCTCGACCTCTCGAAGTTCGTGTTCCCGCTGAGGCTGCACTCAATCGAATACGAGGAAGGTTCCGTCCGGATCAGGAGCAGAGTTCTCCCGGAACCGATATCGGGGATCACCTACACCTACAGGAGCCCCGCGCCTAATCCTCAATGACGACGAGCATCCCGGGCGCGACGCGGGCTCTCAGGTCCGACACGTCCTGGTTGCGCATCCGGATGCACCCTTCCGAAACCCTTCCGCCGATGGACAGGGGGTCATGGGTCCCGTGGATCCCGATCCCCTGCCATCCGGTCTTCAGCCGGATGAACCATGGACCGTACGCTCCCCGGATCGGTCCCTTGCCGTCGCCGAAGTCGTGCGTCCACGAGGACGCATCCTGAACCCTGTCGACAGAGAAACGCCCTTCGGGCGTACGGTTGTCGCCCGATCGCGTCTTGTTGCCGCCGTTCTTTCCGACGGCGATCGGATAGGATCTCTCGACTTCGGTTCCTCTGTAGAGAAGCAGCGTGTAGCGGCTTTTCACGATGCGTATCCACCGCCGGTCGCGCTCGACGCGTTCGGTCAGCGGGGGAAGGTCTTTCTGCGGGAACGGCTCGAAGGCGGGTGTCGGCCGGGCTGGTTCGACCGGGGTCGCGAACGGTTCGGACGGCTTTGTCGGAGGAGACGGCTGCCGGAGCGAACGGAAGAAAAGGACTCCCCCTCCGATGGAAAGGAGCAGGACGATTCCGAAGACGAAGTATACGAGCTTTCCGGTACGAATGGAGCATCCCTCCGCGGCCGATTCGTATGGCGCGTTCGCGCCGCAAGGAGTGTATCGGCCGCGGAGGCGACGTGTCAAGCGTCATTCCCGCGCGACGAAACCGCACCTCGTGTGCGTTTTTCCACTCCAAAATGTATACACAACACAGACAAAGTACCCTCTTGCCCTTCCGCCCCCAGGGTCGTACACTATGCTCGCTTTTTATCACGGTTCCCAAAAAAGAGGAGGAATATCGGAGTGGAACACCCCCCGGCTTACAGTTTCGACCTTGAGCGTTTCATGCCCAAGGAGCGGTTCGAGGCCATCAAAGCGTTCGCAGCGGACAAGGAAACACCCTTTCTCGTCATCGACCTCAAGCGGGTCGCACAGCACTACGATCAGCTCACGACAGGGCTCCCCTTCGCAAAAGTGTACTACGCCGTCAAGGCCAACCCGAATCCCGAAGTTCTGAAGCTGCTCATCGACAGAGGAAGCTGTTTCGATATCGCGTCGATCT
Source organism: uncultured Synergistales bacterium (assembly GCA_937957815.1). Taxonomy (GTDB): domain Bacteria; phylum Synergistota; class Synergistia; order Synergistales; family Aminobacteriaceae; genus CALFXN01. The sequence continues at coordinate 13,643 of CALFXN010000387.1, read as the reverse complement.
ACGAACTCGACTTGATGCTCGGACTGGGGGTTTCCCCTGACCGGCTCAGCTACGGCAACACGATCAAGAAGGCCGCGCACATCGCCTACGCGTATGAAAAGGGAATCAGACTCTTCGCCACGGATTCCGAGAGCGACCTGAACAAGATCGCGGAAAACGCTCCCGGCTCGAAGGTCTTCTTCCGGATCCTGATGGACGGCAGCGGCGCCGACTGGCCCCTCTCGAGGAAGTTCGGAGCCCATCCTGACACGATCTACAATCTCATCCTCTCCACGCCCGCGCTCGGGCTCGACCCCTACGGCGTGTCGTTCCACGTGGGATCGCAGCAGCGCGACATCGGTCAGTGGGACAACGCCATCGCGACGGTCCGCTACCTTTTCGAGGCCGTCAGGGAAAAGGGCGTTCCGCTCCGGATGATCAATCTCGGCGGCGGATTCCCCGCGAGGTACCTGTCGCCGACGTCGGAGACGAACGTGTACACCGATGAGGTTACCCGTTTCCTCACCGAAGACTTTCCCGAGGGACTTCCCGACATCATCATCGAACCGGGGCGTTCCATGACGGGCGACTCGGGGCTCCTGGTCAGCGAAGTCGTCCTGATTTCAAAGAAGGCCGAGGCAAACCAGTATCGCTGGATATATCTCGACGTCGGAAAATTCGGCGGACTCATCGAGACGCTCGACGAGTCGATCAAGTACCCGATCTACGTCGAGCGCACGGGCGAGACGCAGGAGGTCATCCTGGCCGGACCGACATGCGACAGCATGGACATCCTCTACGAGACCGAGAAGTACAAACTCCCGCTCTCGCTCCGGGAAGGGGATCGGGTATATTTCTTCACGACGGGCGCCTACACGCAGAGTTATTCGTCGATCTGCTTCAACGGCTTTCCGCCCCTCAGGGCGTACGTCTACGACAAAGACTGACGCCATGCGCCGGGAAGGGAGGACATGAACGTGGAGACGCGACCGAGACGCCGCTGCGAAGTATGGTTCGCGGAGGAGCAGACGCGCGACATGCGCTTGTCGCTTCGCGTCGGCGAGACGCTTCTTCGCGCGCAGACACCCTATCAGGAACTCGCCGTCATCGACACGCCCGAATACGGACGCATGATGGTCCTCGACGGCGCGATCCAGATCTCGGAGCGCGACGAGTTCTGCTATTCCGAGATGATGGCCCACATCCCGCTCTGCGCCCATCCCGCTCCCGCGTCCGTTCTGATCGTCGGCGGCGGCGACGGAGCCGTGCTTCGCGAGGTACTGCGCCACCCGTGCGTCGAGCGGGCGGTCCTCGTCGATATCGACGAACAGGTCATCGCGGCTGCGCGGCGTTTTTTCCCCTCGATCGCCGCGTCGATGGACGATCCGCGCGCGGAAGTTCTGTGTACCGACGCGATCGCCTTCATCCGGGAGACGTTCGGCGAGTTCGACGTCGCGATCGTCGACAGCACGGATCCGGTCGATTTCGCGGCCGGTCTCTTCGAGGCGCCGTTCTACACGGACATCAGAAAGGCGCTGCGCGAGGACGGAATGGCCATCGCGCAGACGGAATCGCCGTTTTCGGACGCGAACGTCGTCACGGGAGCGGTCGGCGCGCTCCGGCGCGTCTTTCCCGACGTGCGCCTCTGCTGGGGTGCGATGCCGACATACCCGACCGGAATGTGGACGTATACGATCGGCTCCTCGGCATACGACCCCTCCGTTCCGGTTCGACCCTGTCCGCCGGGAACGCGCTACTACACGCCGGACGTCCATCGGGCCGCGTTCGCCCTTCCGGCGTTTCTTTCGGAACTGATACAATAACACCGCGTCGGGATCCGCCCGGCTACCGGGATACGAGTTGGAGGGAACGGAGAGTATGAGAGTGTTGGTTGCCCTCGGGGGCAATGCGATTCTGCAGCCCGGACAGAAGGGCGTCGCCGCCGAACAGCGGGAGAACGTCCAGAAGACCGTGGACCAGATCGTCCGCATGATACGGGCGTCGCACGAAGTCGTCATCACGCACGGCAACGGACCGCAGGTCGGCGCCATCCTGATCCAGAACGAGTTGGGAGCCGCGAAGGTTCCGGCAATGCCGATGGACATCTGCGGAGCTGAAAGCCAGGGACTCATCGGCTATATGTTCTGCCAGAGCCTCGGGAACACGATGCTCCGCGAGGGGATCCCCGGCAGGGAGCCTGTATGTCTCGTCACGCGTGTCGAAGTCGATCCCGCGGACCCCGCGTTCGCCCACCCCACGAAGCCCGTCGGCCCCTTCTCCACCGAAGAGGCCGCCAGGCGTCGCATGGCCGAGACGAACGAACGCTGGATCGACGACGCGGGCCGGGGCTGGCGTCGTGTCGTCGCGTCGCCCGACCCGAAGGGCATCGTCGAGCGGAACGTCATCACCGCCCTCGTGGCGAAAGGGTTCGTCGTCGTCGCGTCGGGAGGCGGCGGAATTCCCGTGATCCGGCGTTCCGACGGTTCGCTCGAAGGCGTCGAGGCCGTCATCGACAAGGATCTCGCGGGAGAACGCCTCGCGGCGGAGGTCGGAGCGGATGTTCTTATGATTCTCACGGATGTCCCGGCTGTCGCCGTCCACTACCGTCAGCCCGGAGAGCGGTGGCTCGGGAAAGTCACGACGGACGAGGTCGAGGCGTTCGAGAAGGAAGGGCACTTCAGGGCCGGATCGATGGGGCCGAAGGTCAAAGCCGCGCTGCGCTTCGTCCGGAACGGGGGAAAACGCGCCATCATCGCGAGCCTGAACAACGCGATCGAAGCGCTCGACGGAACGTCCGGAACGCAGATCGTTCCATAGCCGAAGCGATCATCGGTTCTTTCGCGGGGCGGAGGCCGAACCTCCGCCCCCCTTTTTTATTGCTTACGCGAAGGCCCTCGGCCAGAGCTCCCCGAACAGCGAAAGCTGCGAAGGCGCAGGAACCCGCAGCCGAACGCAGCACGCACCGATCCTTTCGAAGCACTCCCCCGGTTCCGTCCGAATGCCGACCTTCATCAGCCGTTCGTAGAGATTCCCCTCGCGTCGGTCGCAGACCAGCATGATCGGCACTGCGGGGTCGGTGCGCGCGACCGAAACGCCGGGCGTCGCCCCCGCACATTCGAGCACGCGCCGTTTAACGCCGGTGACGGCTTCGCGAGTCCGGCGCGGATACTCCGCGTCCTTCATGACCTCCGGAAGGACGGCAAGCGCCACGCTGTTCAGCGGAAACGGGTCTTCGACGATCCGGAGGAGCGCCATGGCCCTCGGGTCGCGGAGAACGCCGTATCCGGCGCGCAGCCCGGCCAGGCCCCATCCCTTCGAGAAACTGCGCACGCAGATGATCGAGTCGTGAAAGAGCGTCATGGCGGACTCCTCGCGAGGGATATAGTCACCGTAGGCTTCGTCCACGATCAGGAACGCGCCGCTTTCCGCGCAACGGTCCGCGAGGCGGACCACGTCGTCGAGCGGCGCCGTCCATCCGGTCGGGTTGTGCGGCCGGTCGAAATACACGAGAGCCGTTTCCTCCGTCACGGACGACGCGATGCGTTCCGTGTCGGGGGTATAGTCCGGAGCGTCGAGAGGCACGACGCTCACGTCGCTTCCGGACAACCGGAACGCAAGCAGTCCGGAGGTGAACTGAGGCGCCATGCCGATGACGCGCGCTCCGGGGCCGCACAGGGAACGCGCGATGGTCGAGAGCACGCCGATCGAGCCGCACCCGAAGAACAGCTGCTCGGGGCCGAACGCATCCTTCCAGCAGGAACAGATCTCCCGGACGAGGGAGTCCTTGTCGGCGGGATAGGTATCCACCCCGAAGGAGGCGCGTTCGAGGACGCGTCGCGCCGATTCGGGCGTCCCGAGCGGATTGCAGCCGAGAGCGCAATCGACGAGGACCGGACGTTCCTCGCGAAGGTTCGCGTACTCCGGCCCGTACTCCCGCCTGAGCCAGTCGGGAATCCATTGAGACCACGTCATTGAATCACAGCTCCCTTCCGAATGCATCATGCTACTATAGATTCAGATCGAAAAAAAGAAAAGCGGACCGGCTGCAAGCCGATCCGCCAGAAGAACCCTGTATGACCACGTCCGTCGCCTGTGAACGTTCGTTGAGATACAAAAGGCCGCTCGTTACTCTCCTAGTTGTGGATCACGAGGATCCGGTTCCTTCCGTCGTGCGACGTCCGGGAAATGCGACCTGCATTTTCCGGATTCGCCGGGAGGAAGCTGCCGTCGGGCAGCCGCCAGTGCGGCATTCCGTCGAGAGAGACGAGCTTCATCGTTTCGGTTCCTGTCATGTATTCACCCCCCCTTGCATATTCATTGCAAAGGAATATTCTACTCCTCCATCTCCATTTTGTCACGCATGAAAATTTTCGGCAAAAAAGACGGGCTGCGGAGCACGACATTCCCGCAGCCCGTCCTCGCGTCGAATAGAGCGGCACGTGATCTCTGTTCCGAAGCGATTCTTATTTCACATCCATCTCGTAGGCGAGTATCGACTTGTCCGAGCGGGGCGTGAAGGCGATACCCTCTTTCCTGCCGTACAGATCCTGCTGGAAGTAGAGCGGAACGACGCCGCCGTCGGCAACGATGAGCGCCGCGGCATCCTCGAGGATCGCCGCGCGCTTTGCCGGGTCGGCCGTCGCGTCGGCCGAGTCGATGAGTTTGTCGAACTCGGGATTCGCGTAGTGCCCCCGATTGGAGCCTCCCTTGGCGGGATTCTTGCCCCGCGTGTAGAAGAGGACGCTCGCCATCTCGCCGACGTCGATCGGTTCGGACCACCCCGTCATGACGAGGCTCGACTTGTCGCCGGGACGCACGAAGTCGAAGAAGACGGACTTCGGGTGAAGACGGAGCTCGATCTGGATCCCGACCTTCGTGAGCTGGCTCGCGAGGGCCTGCGCGACCTGTCCGTCATTCACGTATCGGCCGTTGGGCGCGTCGAGGTATATCTTGAATCCATCGGGATAGCCGGCTTCGGCGAGGAGTTTCTTCGCTTCCGCGGGGTCATAGGCGGGGGCGGGGATCTTCTTCGTGTAGCCGCGCCGTCCCTCGAGGACGAGCTGGTTCGTCGCGTACGCGTTTCCGTTCATGATCATTTTGACGATCGCGTCGCGGTTGATGGCCAGCGAGAGCGCCTTGCGGACGCGGATGTCGTTGAAGGGGTTTCTGTCGAGACCGATGATTCCGGCCCCTTTCGGCCGGTTCGCGTCGACGTGGAGGTAGATGAGGCGTTCGCTCGGACGGTCGATGACCTCGAATCCCTTCGTTCCCTTCACCTTTTCGACGTCGCGGACGGGAACGTCTTCGATGATGTCGACCTCTCCCGTGAGGAGCGCCGCCGTACGCGTCGCGGCGTTGCTGATCGGACGCATCGTCACTTTCGCGATCTTCGGAGCGCCGCCCCAGTACGCGTCGTTGCCCTTCATCGTAATGTGGTCTTCCTTGACCCACTCCTGGAAGATGTACGGCCCGGTGCCTATCGGCGCCTGATTGAACTTCTCGGGCCCGACCTTCGTCCTGTACGCCTTCGGGAGGATCCGGAGCGGGACGAGCGATTCGAGAAGGATGGCCGTCGGAACGGACGTGATGATTTTGACCGTGTGCGGATCGACGATCCGGACCTCCTTGATCGACGCCGTGAAGTTCTTCAGGAGCGACGTCCGGCACACGTCGATCGTGTAGGCCACGTCCTCTGCCGTAAAATCGCTGCCGTCGTGAAACTTCACGCCCTTGCGGAGAGCGAACGTCCACGTGAGGTTATCGTCGCCGACCGACCACGACGTCGCGAGTCCGGGGACCGGAATGCCCCTCGGGTCGCTGTTGAAGAGCCCGTCGTACATGAAGCGCCCCATCGTGTTCGTAATCGTCTCGTCCTGCTGCGACGGATCCATGAAAAGCGCGTCCGACGCGAGTCCGATGACGAGGCTCTTCTCCGCCGCCACCGCCGCCGTACACATCAGCAGCGACAGAGCACACACCGCCAGTATTGCCGCAAACCTTCTGCCCATAATCCTGTTTCCCCCCTTGGAAGAATATGTGATCCGAACAGCAGCCTCCCGGCTGTCAGTTCCCGATTGCGTGGCACGCGACCATCCGCCCCGCCCATTCGCGGATCTCCGGGCGCTCCGTCGTGCAGATCTCCATCCTCTGCGGGCACCTGTTCGCGAAGGGACACCCCGGAGGAAGATGAATGGGGCTTGGGACGTCCCCTTTGAGAGGTTCGGCCGTCGCCGTTCGGTCGAGCGTCGGCGCGGCCGAGAGCAGCGCCTTTGTATAGGGGTGCATCGGTTGGCCGAAGATCCGGTCGCATGTCCCCTGTTCGACGAGAAATCCGAGATACATGATCCCGAGCCGCTCCGTGACGTGCCTGACGACCGAGAGGTCGTGGGCGATGAAGAGATACGACAGGGAAAACTCGTCCCGGAGATCCATCATGAGGTTGAGTACCTGCGCCTGAATCGATACGTCGAGCGCGGATACGGGTTCGTCGGCGACGATGAAGGCCGGATTGGTCGAGAGAGCGCGCGCGATCCCGATCCGCTGGCGCTGTCCTCCCGAAAACTGGTGCGGGTAGCGGTCCGCCTGCTCCGGCCGGAATCCGACGATGTCGAGAAGACGGTACATTTTCTCGTATGCCTCGTCCCGGCCGGACACGATTCCGTGAAAGACCATGGGCTCCATGACGATGTCCCGGATTCTCTGCCGCGGATTCAACGACGCGTACGGATCCTGGAAGATCATCTGCATCTTCCGTCGCACGTGCATCATCTGCGACGGCGTATGCCGCGAGATATTCTCCCCGTCGAAGACGATGCTCCCCGCCTTCGGTTCCAGAAGCCGGACGACGGTCCTCGCCGTCGTCGATTTGCCGCAGCCGGACTCGCCGACCAGACTGAAAACCTCGCCGCGCTTCACGGAAAACGAGACTCCGTTGACCGCGTGGACGACGCGCTTGGGCTTCCCCGTCAGCCGGTCCGTGAGTCCCCTGCGCTGCTCGAAGCTCTGGACGAGGCCGGAGACCTCGAGAATCGCTTCCGGAGTGGCGCATTCATTTCTATCGGGCACGCTTCGTCTCCCCTTCCTCCGCGCCGACGGGGCTGTGGCACGCGACCTTCCGTCCAGGAGCGACGACGCGCATCTCCGGGATTTCCTCGAAACACCGCCCGGCCGCAAAACTGCAGCGAGGAGCGAACGAACACCCCTTCGGCAGATCGAAGAGACTCGGGACCATCCCGGATATCTGCGGCAAGCGCCGAACGCGCGGCCCCGCCATTCTCGGAATCGATCCGAGAAGTCCTTTCGTGTAGGGGTGATGCGGACGGGCGATCAGTTCCCGCGTCGGAGCCTCCTCGACCATCTTTCCGCAGTACATGACGGCGACCCGGTGGGTCATCTCCGAAACGACGGCGAGGTCGTGCGTAATGAGGATCAGTGCCGAGCCGGACCTTTTCACGAGCCGCTCCATGAGCGCGAGGATCTGCGCCTGAACGGTCACGTCGAGCGCCGTCGTCGGTTCGTCGGCGATGATGAGTCGCGGAGTCGCCGCAAGTGCGATCGCTATGACCACCCGTTGCCGCATTCCTCCGGAGAACTGGTGCGGATAGCAGTCGAGACGATCCTCCGGGGTCGGGATCCCAACATCGTCGAGAAGTTCGAGCGTACGGGCGCGCCGTCCGGCTGGCGAGAGGGGCGTATGCAGGACGAGCATTTCGTCGATCTGACGTCCGATGGTCTGAAGCGGGTTGAGCGATGTCATCGGGTCCTGGAAGACCATCGAGATCTCGCGGCCTCGGATCCGGCGCATCTCGTCCTCGCTCTTTTTCAGAAGATCCTCTCCGCGGAACAGGACTTCGCCGCCCGCGATCCTTCCCGGAGGATCGATCAGACCGAGGATTGAGAACCCCGTGACGGACTTTCCTCCGCCCGACTCGCCGACGATTCCGAGAATCTCTCCCGTGTCGAGCGTGAAGTCGATGCCGTCGACGGCCTTCACGGTCCCCCGGAAGAGTTCGAACCAGGTTCTGAGGTTTCTTACTTCCAGCAACGGTCCGGACATTGGATTCTCCTATTTCAGACGCGGATTGAGTTCGTCCCGGAGAAAATCCCCGAGAAGGTTGATTCCGAAGACCAGAAGCATGATGAACATCCCGGGGAAGACCGAGGACCACCAGAGTCCGCTGAAAAGGACATCGTAGCCGTTCTTGACCAGCAGACCGAGAGAGGGTTGCGTGACAGGCACCCCGACGCCGAGATAGCTCAGCGTCGCCTCCGTCAGGATCACCGTTCCGACGTGGATCGTCGCGATGACGATCAGCGGCGTCAGGATATTGGGGAGGACGTGGCGCAGGATGATCGGAAACGGCGAAAGACCGATGAGTCTGGCCGCATCGACGTATTCCCTGTTCCGCTCGACGAGAACCGAGCCCCGGACCGTGCGCGCGTACAGGACCCATCCGACGAGCGTCAGCGCGATAATCAGCTTGCCGAGTCCCCGTCCGAAGGCCGCCATGATGAATAGGGCGACGAGCATCGCGGGGAAGGAGAGCTGTATATCCACGACGCGCATCAGGAAGCCGTCGAGGCGCCCACCGAAGTATCCGGCCACGAGCCCCAGAAATGTTCCGATCGCGCACGAGAGCACGACCACGGCAATTCCGATGAACAGGGATATCCGGCTGCCGTAGACGATCGCGCTCAGAATGTCCCGTCCCTGGTCGTCCGTCCCGAGAACGAACGATCGATCGCCGCCATCCATCCACACTGGGGGTTTGTACGCATCCATGAGGTCCAGGCTCGCGATATCGTAGGGATTCTGGGGAGTGATCATGGGGCCTATGATAACCGTTATGAGGAAGAAGAGGACAATCGCCAGTCCGATCACGGCGCCGGGGTTCCGGACGAAATTGTGAAAGAACTCGGTTCTGTAGAAGGTTTTCCGTTTCTCGTCCATGGCGATCACCTGAGGTCGACGCGCGGATCGATCATCGTATAGACGATATCGACGATGAAGTTGATGGCGACGAACATGGCCGCCACGATCATGAGATACGCGACGATGACCGGCCTGTCGGACGTGTTGATCGAGTCGACGAGGAGCTTTCCCATCCCGGGCCAGGCAAAGATCGTCTCCGTGACTGTCGCGAAGGCGATCAGGCTGCCCACCTGAAGTCCGAAGACCGTCACGACGGGAACGAGCGCATTCTTGAGCGCGTGCGAGAACAGCAGGCTCCTCCACGTGACGCCCTTGGCCCGCGCGAACCTGATGAAGTCCTGGCGCATGACCTCCATGATCTGGGCCCGGATGAGCCGGATCAGCATCGCCAGGGTGCCGAGCGCGAGCGTGAACGCGGGGAGGATGATGTGCTTGAATCCATCCCACGTGAGGAAGGCGAACGGGATTCCGAAAAGCGTTCCCGTCGTTCCCCGTCCCGAGGACGGAAGGAAGCCCTTTTCGACCGCGAAGTAGAAGATGAGAAGGATGCCCACCCAGAAGGACGGAAGGGAGATTCCGAGAAGGGAGCCTCCCATGATCGCCCTGCTGAGCGCGTTATTCGGGCGTGCGCCGGCGAAGACGCCGCAGGGGAGTGCGATCGCGAGGGAGATGACGATCGACAGGAAGACCAGTTCGAGCGTCGCGGGCATGCGTTCGACGATCAGCGTCAGTGCGGGACGCTTGAACATGTACGAGACCCCGAGATTTCCATGCAGGAGATTTCGGAGGAAAACGGCGTACTGATCCCAGAGGGGACGGTCGAGCCCGAGAGCGACACGAGCCTCGGCGATCTGGGCATCCGTCGCCGTCGGGGGCACGATCATGAGAACGGGGTCTCCGGTGAAGCTCATGACGCAGAAGACGATCACGGAAACCATGAACAGGACCACGAACATCTGGAACACGCGTTTGAGAAGATATGTGAGCATTCAGGAGTTCTCCGTTTCCTTCGGCGTCAACACTGGTTCGGCCGCACCTTCTCGTCGAATTCCTTCCGCATACGCTCGCGGAGCTCTTCGATCGTCAGGACATCCAGCGCCGTCATCGCGAGCCCTTTCGCGCCGAGCAGCACGACATCGTCCGCTCTCGGACTGACCGCGGCCTTCCGGAAGGAATCGTGGTGCGCGGTGACCTCCCCTTTGCGCGCGATCGCGAGATACTCGTGGATCGCCGGGACGACAAGCGATACGTTGCCGATGTCGGACGAACCGACCTGAGCCGTGTAGTCGGGATAGTGCATCGTTTCCCCGAGAGTTTCCATGTTCGCCTTGAAAGCTTCGCCGAGCGTCAGGCTCGGGTAGCGCTCCGCGTAAACGGGGGCGCCCGTGACGGCGCAGCGCGCTCCCGTGAGCATCGCGGCGGCCCCGGCGACGCGTTCGATATCGGCGAAGATCCCGACGAGCGTCTTTTTTCTGCCGGCCCGTACGGTAAACGAAGCCTTGGCATAGTCCGGGACAACGTTCGACGCCGCCCCTCCGTGCGTGATGATTCCGTTGATCTTGCTCTCGTTGCTCCACGTGTGGCTCACGGAGTCGATCCCGTTGAACAGCGCGATCAGGGACGTCAGCGCGTTCACGCCGTCCTTCGGGCTCGACGAATGCGCGGCTTTGCCGAAGAACTCGACGTCGACGCTCTGCGCCGCGAGTCCGTGGCGTGCGATGAGATTGTCGTCCGACGGGTGAATCATCATCGCGCACGTGATTCCGTCGAATGCGCCTCCGTCAGCCATAGGGATTTTTCCGCCTCCCGTCTCTTCCGCCGGGGTTCCGATGACGACGATTTCCCCTGGAATGTCGTTCGCCTCCATGACCCGTGCGAGCGATACGGCCGCTCCCATCGCGATCGAGGCGATTATGTTGTGGCCGCACCCGTGGCCGACGCCTTCGAGGGCGTCGTACTCCGAAAGGAAGGCGATCTTCACCCCGTTCGGCCGGTTCGAGGGATCCGTAGCCCTGAAAGCCGTCCGCATTCCGAAGAACGGGATCTCGACCGTGAAACCGTGACGCTCGAGAAGTTCCTTCTGCCACTGTACAGCTTTATGCTCCTGCCACCCCGTCTCCGGGGTCGAATGAATCCTGTGACTGAGCGCGAGGAGTTCCCCCCTCATCGCGTCCACGGAATCCTCAATCTGCCGCTTGATCGGTTGCATTCACGGAGCCTCCCGAATACGAAATCGATCCCCGTGGGTTCGACCGCGCGGATCGGCACCCAGCGCGGGGATTGCATGCCTCGGACATGGTACTTCATCTTCCCGCTCCGGTCGAGGGGGAGAACATCCCGGAATACTCCCGAAAACGATTCCATCTCCTCGTTCGAGGACATCACGCTCGATTCTCAGCTACGCGCAAAAAAAGGTATAATCTGCAAAAAAGAAGGAGGCGGTTCAGCCATGTTTCGACGACTGGTTCCAGCCATTGCCCTTCTCTGCTTTCTCTCCACGGAGCGGCCGGCCGGAGCGGCCGCGTACAGGACGAACCTCCGGAATTGCCTTTCCTTCACGGCGGCCGCGGGCGTGACCGGATTCTACATGCTCCCGAGGGAAATCCAGGCGGTCGTGCGTACGACGGACGTCCTCGAAGACCTCGTCATCGCCTACTACGACTGCGATACGCGCCAGGATGCGTGGCTCGACCCCAACTTCTTCCAGGTCAAAGTACGCGGCGAACCGCGTTTCATGCTCTCCCTGAAGGACGAGCGCGGCTGGGGGACGATCACGAACCATCTTCTCGCGTCGCTCCGGATCTACGATACGAGCAGGGATATGTTCGTTCACTATCTGAACGCGTGGAGCAGCTGGTCCGTGAGCGACATCCGTCTCGTCGTCGACGTTCAGGACGGAGGAATCTACGACATGGACGGCGTGGTCAACGGATCCGTTGATGTCGGGCTCGCCGTCGGCGCCGGGATCGTCGACGACGACGAACCCTCCTGTTCGTCGCTGTTCGGCGGAGGCTGCTCCGCTTCCGGCGGCGTCATGCAACTCTGGGCAGTGTTCGCTCTGGTGCCTCTTTTCCTTACGCGAGCGGTTTTCCGAAGAGGATGACCATCCCGCGCGACCGGTGGCGGAGTTTGTAGCCGGAATACCCTTCGTCGAGAACTCCGCGAATCGCCCGGACGTCGTGGAGGGGAACCTCCCGGTGGTTCCGCGTCGACGTCTGCGTCGGCACGTCGAGGTGTTTCGAGAGGACGAACCGCAGGGTACCCGCATATTTCCGCTTGAGATCCTCGATGCAGAAGCCGCATTCGAGGACGTTCGCCAGGCTGTAGATGTTCTTCGGAGAGACGGTCGTGTAGAAGATGTTCCTGTTGTCGGCGTACACGATGGATTCCATGAGGTAATAGGAGATTTGCTGGAGGTTGTTGCCGCGGAAGGAACTGTCGATCACGCAGAAGTCCATGACCGCGACGCGGTCTTCCATTCCCGGGATTGCGAGATCCCGAACCGCGGGTTCGACCTCGGATGGAGAATAGGACACCGAACGGAAGCACACCATCCTGTCGCCGTCGAAGAAGGCGAGGGCGCGCCCCTTTCCTCCAAGCGTCTCGCGTATGGAGTTTTCCGCCGAGAAGAGGGACTCGTCGCCGATCTCTTCGGCGATTCTGCCGTGAAAGGCCGCGGCTTTCGCATGGTCGTCGGGGCCAAGATAGCGGACAGTGCAGGGGACCGTCTCGATGACGCCGGCACGTCGCCGTCTCAGCACGATTCGTTCGGACTTGGAATGATGCACACGCTTCACCTCCATTTCTGTTCATTATACACGCAGGAGGATTCGGCAATGGGAGCCGCAGCGTGAACAGGGTTTCGGTCTACAGACAGGAAACGTATGAACGTGCGGAAATCCGGGGACGAATCGAGCGGATCATCGCCGATCTCGGAGGGGCGGAACGCTTTTTCCGCCCCGGGATGCGCGTCCTCCTGAAACCGAACATGCTCGCCGCATCGCGTCCCGACAGGAGGGTCACGACCGACCCTTCCGTCGTCCGGGCCGTCGGGGCCATCCTGAAGGACCTCGGCGTCCTCTGCTCGATCGGCGACAGCCCGGGTATCGATCCGTTCGCCTCGGTCGCCGCGCAATCCGGCATCGCGGCCGTCGCGGAGGAACTCGGGATCCCGTGCGTCGAGCTTTCCGGTTCAGTCCCGTTTCCGACTCCGCGCGGTTCGATCTTTCACGGGCTCGAACTCTCCTCGGCCGTAAGGGAAGTCGACGCCGTCGTCAATCTCCCGAAGCTCAAGACGCACGGCCAGATGATGCTCACGCTCGGCGTCAAGAACCTCTTCGGGTGCGTCGTCGCGCAACGGAAGGCCGAATGGCACTATAAGGTCGGGCTCCGGCGCGAAACCTTCGCGTCGATGCTTCTGGATATCGCGGCGACCGTTCGCCCGGCGATCACGATCCTCGACGGCGTCATCGGCATGGAAGGCGGCGGCCCACGGAACGGAACCCCCCGAAGCTTCGGCATCCTCGCGGGAGCGACGGATCCGCTCGCGCTCGACATGGTCCTGTGTCGGATGCTCGGCTGCCCTCCCGAGGCCTTCCCGCTCGCCCGCGCCGCGAAGGATCGCGGACTCGAAGCAGCCGATCCCGGCATGTGCGAGCTGACGGGCGACATCGACGCGACGTTCCGGTTTCGGGATGTCGTCTTTCCGCCGCAGGATTCCCTCCATTTGCTG
>CALFXN010000386.1 GCA_937957815.1 uncultured Synergistales bacterium | reverse complement strand
GGAATCCCGGCGCGCGCGAGCCCTCCGAGCGCCGCCGTGATGCCCGGAACGTACGTCCACGGAATGCCCGCTTCCCCGAGAGAGAGGGCCTCTTCGCCGCCCCGTCCGAAGACGAACGGGTCTCCTCCCTTGAGGCGGACGACTTCGCCTCCCTCGCGTCCGAGCCGGACGAGGAGGCCGTTGATCGCTTCCTGCCCGGAGCTCGGCCGGTTTCCCCGCTTTCCGACGAAGTGGAAGGCGCACTTCGGCGGCGCGAGCTGCAGGAGGTCAGGGTGGATCAGGCTGTCGTGGACGATGTGGTCGGCCCGTTCGAGGAGACGCTTCGCTTCGAGGGTCAGCCAGAGGGGGCCGCCGCATCCGGCACCGACGAGATGGACGGTCATGGCCGTCCATCCGTCGGGACGAGCGTCGCAGCGAGGATGCGCATCGCGCACGCGTCGGTCCTGATGCGTTCCGCGAGTTCCATTCCGGCTTCGACGGCGTCGTCGGGAGATGCGACGTTTCGGCTCGTCGAGAAGAAACGGAAGTCGCGTCCCGAATCGTCAAGGATTTCGGCCCGAAAGTCGAGCGTTTTCCCGTCCAGTCGCGCCAGCGCCGCGAACGGAATGTGGCAGCCGACCCTGAGAGTCCGGAGAAGCGTCCGTTCGGCGAGCGCGCAGAGGAATGTATTTCTGCAGCTGATCGCGGTCCCGAGGGAGAAAAGAGAGCTGCCCAGCGGCGCCTCGAGGGCGATGATTCCCTGACACGGAGCCGGAAGGGAAGGAAGCGTTTCCGCGTTCGAAGGAAGGAGCCCGAGTCGGTCGAGTCCTGCCCGGGCGAGGATGACCGCATCGTACTGCCCTTCCCGCAGCCGCGACAGGCGCGTCGCGACGTTTCCCCGCAATTCGGCCGTTGCCAGGTCGGGGCGGCTCCGCAGAATCTGCGCCCGCCTCCGGGGGCTCGACGTTCCCACGACGGCCCCCGGAGGCATCGAGGCGAGCGTCGTTTCGTCGCGTCCGATGAGGACGTCTTCGACGTTGTCCCTGGGGAGCACCGCTGCGATGTCGAGTCCGTCGCGACAGCAGGAGGGAATGTCCTTGAGGCTGTGGACCGCCCCCTCTCCCTCTCCCCTGAGGAGCGCCTCCTCGATGCAGCACGAAAAGGCGCCGGATCCGCCGAAGCAGCGCAAGGGGCGCGAGGCCTCCCTGTCTCCCCGCGTCGAGAACGGGACGATTTCGACGGATCGGCCGAACGACCGGATCGCGTCGGCCATGCGTTCGGCTTGGACGATGGCGAGCGGGCTTCCCCTCGTGAGCAGTCTCATGACGACATCTCCCCCATGCATTCTTCAGGTGCGGTCCCCCCGAGGATTCCTTTCAGACGCTTTTTAAGCGCCGCCGACCCCGACGGCGAGATCCCGCCGCTCGAAACCCCGATGGTGAACGCTCCCGAACGGAATTGCGCCGCGAGCGACCAGTCGCACGCGGCGACGTCCGAGCAGCAGTCGAGGAGACAGGACGTTCCGTCGGCGAGTGCGAGCGCTTCGCCGGTTTCTTCTTTCGGGAGCGCGATCAGGGCGAACGCATGCCGCTCGAAATCGTCTCGTGCGACGTTCCGCCGTTCCCAGGCGAGTCTGCCTTCGGCAGCCATGACGGCCAGCTCCGGAACGAGTTCCGGAGCCGCGACCCGGACGGCCGCACCGCTGGCGAGGAGCGTCCTGACCTTTCGCAGGGCGACGGGGCCGCCGCCCGCGACGAGGATGTTCTTCGCGGCGCCGTGAAGGCAGATCATGAGGGAGGACGGTCCTTCCACGGCGTCGCCGGGGCATCCGGCTCCACCTTTGGGATCCTGCGACTTCGGTTCGCTCCCATAGCCTCTCCTGTCCAGAAAGAGATCTCCCTCCCTGAGGACCGATGCGCCGGGAAGCAGTACGAGCGTTCGCATGTCGAGGAGATCCGCCCTAAGCTGTCCGATCGGGAGCGTCCTGACCGACGCGTCGACCCGGCTGGCGTTCCGGACGAGGCAGGCCAGTTCGTAGCCGTTTTCGGAAAAGAGATTCCGCACCTCCCGGAGCTTGTCGTCCAATCCGCGTTTCACCGGGTTGTAGAGGGCCGTGGTCATGCCGGACGCGGCCGCTCCCCGGAGCGCGCGCCTGACGGCGGGCCATGGCTGCAGATAATCCGAAAGGGATACGAGGACGAGCCCGTTCGTGTACGGAGCCCCGAGGATCGCTCCGGCCGCCTGCGCGGCGGTGATTCCGGGGAGAACCCTGACCGGGACCCTGTCCTTCGCGAGAGAGCGCGCGAGCGCGGCGAGACCGAAAAGCACCGGATCGCCGCCGGAAAGGAGGACGACGTCCAGCCCCTCCCCGGCGAGGCGGATCGCGCGTTCGACGCGGAGTTCCTCCTCTCCCATGGAATACCGCTCCACGATCTTGCCCGCGATCCACGAAGGGGGCAGAAGGTCGACGTAGAGTCCGTACCCCACGACGGCGTCCGCTTCTTCGATCGCCCCGCGCCCAGAAAGCGTGACGGATCCGGTGTCGCCGGGGCCCGTTCCGAGGACGGTGAGCCTTCCCGGGACGGCGGGTGAGAGCGAGAGCGCGACGGTGACCCCGTTTTCGGCAAGCCTCGGACCGAGGAGCGTTCCCGCGGAAGCGGCGCAGGGTTCCGCCACTCCGGGGAGCCCGAGCCGTCGCTGTGCGGCCGAAGGGGAAAAATCTCCGCCGGTCGCGAGGATAGTCTCCCTCGCGACCGGAACGACGGCAACGCCGAGTTCCCGCGCGACGGCGACGATCGCGATCTCCGCCGTCTTTTCGGGGATCGTCCGGATTTCGCCGACGGCTTCGGGAAGGATTCCGTACCGCTCCAGCCCCTTCAGGAAAACCGTGCGGAAGACATCCGGCGCGACGCCCTTCCGGCATCCCGTTCCGGCGACGACGCAGCGCGGTACGAGCTGCACGCGGTCCCCTGGAGCGGGAAGGCGATTCGGGGAGACGATCACGTCGGAATCCCCGGGCGATGCGACCGGACGGTATTCCGGCGGCAGCGGCGCGATGCGGATGCCGTTCCCGATCCATACCCGGAGGCATCGCTCGTCGAGAAGCCGCGCGTTGATCCGTGGAAGATTCTCCCTGCCGATCAGCGTCCATCCGCGCCGCGCGGCCAGAAGGTCCGGAGCGGTCAGTCCGGCGCGGTCGCTCGCCGTCGTGTGGAGCGGCCGCGTCCCGAGCCGGGCCGCGAGGTCCTCCGCCAGATCGCGTCCTCCGCCGAGATGCGCCCCGGTCAGCGGGACGACGCAGGAAGCGTCCTCGGGAACGACGATGACGGCGGGGTCGTCCGCCTTGTCCGAGAGGTACGGCGCGATCGCGCGGACCGCAATGCCGAGGGACGAGACGAATACGATGGCATCCGCGGCCGTCCACCACGATTCGACGGCCGCGCGGAGTCCCCCCCGCTCCACCCGGACCTGACGGTCTTCCGGGGAGAGTGCGAGCCGCTCCGCGACGCCCTGCCCCCTATGCGAGAAGTACAGGATCGCGACGATCATTCCGACGCCTCCCTGTAGCCGTGGGCGAACGAGGCGGAGTAGAGGCGGCTCCGCGCATCTCCGGGAGCGAGGCAGCCTCCGACGACGATGAGGGCCTGCCGCGTCACGCCGTTCCCGGCCATGATCGCGGGCAGTCCGGAAAGCGACGACCGCAGCACCATTTCGTCCTCCCACGACGCCCTGTAGACGCAGGCCGCGGGCGTATCGGGCGGAAAGCCCCCCGCAATGAGATCGCGGGCGACGCCTTCCACCTGGTCGGCGCTCAGGAAGACGACCACGGTCGCGCCGTGTGCGGCCAGGAGGCGGAGATCTTCGGCCGGGGGAACCGGGGTCCGCCCTCCTCTCCGCGTACAGATCACGGTCTGCGATCCTCCCGGAACGGTGTACTGGATGCCGAGTGCGGCGGCCGTCGCCTGAAGGCTGCTGACCCCGGGAACGAACGAAACGGATATTCCCCGCTCCTCGAGAAGCGCCTTCTGTTCCGCCACGGCGCCGAACAGGCTCGGGTCGCCCGTGTGGAGGCGAACCACGGAACGCCCCTCCGATACCGCGCGGACCATGATATCGATCTGTTCGCCGAGGGGGAGGCCGGAGGAGTCGCGCAGTTCGCAGCCCTCGCGACAGAAGGAGAGGATCTCCGCGTTGACCAGGCTCCCCGCGTAGAGCACGAGATCCGCGCCTTCGAGCGCGGCCTTTCCGTTCAGCGTCAGCAGCCCGGGATCCCCCGGACCGGCTCCGACGAACAGCACGTCCGCCTTTTCCCGCTTCATGCCTTCGCCTCCGTTTTGTCCGCGATGACAAGGAAGAACGGATTCGACGCCCGAAGCATCCACGAATCCCCGACCTCGCTGGAGTGCGACGCGACCGCGTGAATCACGCGGGGGGAAGCTCCGATCCGTTTCAGCGCCGCAAAGGCGCGATCCGCCGTCGATGGCATGTTCGCGGTCGCGAGCAGGCGCCCCCCCGGCGACAGGCGATCCCATGCCGCGTCGAGTATGGGACCGATTCCGCCGCCGTGCCCTCCGATGACGGCGCGGTGGACGGGTGGGACGTCGCGGATCGCGTCGGGGGCGCTTCCGCGGATCAACCGGACCCGATGCGCCGCTGCGGCGCGCGCAAGATTCGCGCGCGTCGCGTCGATCGCCTCGTCGAACCGTTCGACGGCGTAGACGGTTCCGGAGCCGATCCGCCGGGCGAGTTCCACTGTGATGCCGCCCGTTCCCGTTCCGATTTCGAGGACGCGCAATCCGTCGATCGGAGAGAGCGCGGAGACGACAAGGGAACGGACGACCTCTTTCGAAAGAGGAATCCCCCCGGAGCGAACGAACCATTCGTCCGGATAGACGCCGGCGGCCGCCCGCGGCACGGGGCCGGCGTCCAGGAGAAGCATCGAGAGCGGATCGCCGGTCTCGGTTCGCGACACCTCCGAAAGCGTCGTCCCGACGATGCGTTCGTCTGTGTACCCCAGACGCTCCGCGTATGTTGCCCCGCGGTCGGGAAGCCCCATCCGCAGAAGAAACGACGCCACGGCGGGGGCCGTGTTCGTCCCGTCGAGGAGAAACAGGGTTCTGCGACCTTCGCGGATCATATCGGCGGCGCGTTCGAGCGGACGTCCGTGGAGGCTCGCGAGAATCACGTCGTTCCAGGGGATTCCGAGGCGCGAGAACAAAAGCTGGAAGCTCCCGATCCCCGGGACGACGCGGTATTCCGCGGGGGAAAAACGTTCCGACACCCTGCCGAGAAGGCTGAAGAAGCACGGATCCCCCGAGAGGAGGAGCGCCACGGATTCCCGTTCCTTTCGCGCCGCGATCTCGTCCAGCGCGGCATCGATTCCCGAGTCGAATCCGAGGAGCGTCTTGCCGCTCGATTCGTAGAGGGCCAGATGACGCGGCGCCCCGAGCAGCGTATCGGCCTCCGCGATCGCCTCCGATGCGGCCGGGAGGAGATAGGACGCGTCTCCGGGGCCTATGCCGACGACGGTAAATCTTCCCATTTCGTCACCCCTTCCCGAATTTCGGGGAATCCTCCGAGAATCGCGCCTTCGAGGGAGAGAACCGCCACGCCGAGCGGAACGGTCCCCCCCATGAGGAGCGACGCGCGCCGATGCGCCCGTTCGGCGACGATCGCGAACGTTTCTCCGAGTCCCCATCGCAGCACCGGTTCGACGGCCTCCTCCGCCAGCGGCAGCGAAAGGAGCGTCCGGATCTGCTCCCGCATCGCGCCGGCGGCTCCCGCGCATGCCGCGATCGTTTCGAGGCGCGCGTCCCCGAAGTCGCAGTGCGTGTTGAAGAGCCCTGCGGCGACTTTCGCCCACTTGCCGACGTGGCCGAAAAGGTGGAGCCTCGGCACGTTCAGCTCCGCGCAGCGTCTCAACGCGTGTCCGACATGGTCGCCGATCCTGACGATAAGTTCCCGGGGGGCGCCGAAGACTTCGACGAGTGGTTTTTCACCGACGTACCCCGGAACGAGGAACACCGTCCCGGGGCAGGAGGAGTCGAATGCGAGCGCCGCGGAAATCGCGATGTCGATCGACGCCAGGTAGGCGGCCGTTGATTTCGGCTCCACGATGCCGGTCGTCCCCAGAATGGAAATCCCCCCTTCGACGCCGAGCCGGGGATTCCACGTCTTCGCCGCCAGCGCGGTTCCCTCGGGAGCCGAGATCACGACGGACGCGCCCCGCCCTTCGGGCAAAACGGAGAGGATCGCCTCCCGGATCATCTTCCGCGGAACCGGGTTGATCGCCCACTCGCCCGGCCGGACCGGAAGCCCTTTCCGCGTCACGCGTCCGATGCCCTCTCCTCCGGATATCCCGATCCCCTCGCGGTCGGTCAGACGAACTTCGGCGAAAATCAGGATCCCGTCGGTGCTGTCCGGGTCGTCGCCCGACTCCTTGCGGACGGCGCATCTCGCGGCGCCGTCCCCGGCGCTGCAGCTCTCGAGCCGCAGCCGAAGTTTCTCTCCGCCCGGAAGCACGATCTCGGCGTATTCGGACGCCGTCCCGAAAAGCAGCATCCCGATCGCCCCCCTGGCCGCGGCTGCCGCGCAGCTCCCGGTCGTATACCCCCTCCGGAGCCCTCCCGTGTATCCGAGCGCGTCGAACATCCGCGCCTCCTCTACCCTGCCCGTTCGGCAATGCGGACGATCGCGTTGACGATGGCCGCCGCCGCGGGGCTGCCGCCTTTCGGCCCTTCGTGCGTGATTCTGGGGCAGTCGAGCGAGAGAAGTTCCCTGTGGGATTCCGCCGCGCCGACGAAACCGATCGGAACGCCGACGACGAGCGTGGGACGACACGCGCGCGAACGAACCAGATCGCAGACCTCGAAAAGCGCCGTCGGCGCGTTGCCGATCGCGACGATCGCGTCTCCGAAGAGCGAGAGCGCCTTCCGGATGGCTACGCGCGCCCTGGTCGTCTTTTCCCCGCGCGCCCGTTCGACGACGTCGGGATCGTTCAGAAAGCAGAAGACGCGGCTTCCGCCCGAGGATGGAGTCCTGATGCCCGTCCGGACCATCTCGACATCAGTGACGACGGAGACTCCCCGGCGGATTCCGGCCACTCCGGCATCGACGGCTCCTTCCGAGAAGAAAAAGGTCTTCGCCCATTCGACATCCGTCGTCGCGTGCGCAATCCGTTTCACGACCTCCCGTTCATTCGGGGGGGCCGCGAAATCGCCGAGAAGCTCCTCGAGAATCCGAAAACTCTTCCGTTCGATCTCCTCCGGCGTGAGAAACCGGTCGGAACACGATACCCGTTCGTCCATCGCATCCTCCCAAAAAAACAATGCGGACCCCTGCGACAGAGGTCCGCTCATCGGGCACACAAACCCGACGCCGGCCCGAACCCTCGCGGGCGCCGCAGCATTCCGTCGGTTTCGGGGTCTCCCGGCTTCCCTCATCCTCGTTCGCCCCTTCCCGGAAGGCTTCCGGTGGTACGGCGAATTCGTCGGGTACACGGTGGCGGGACCGCGCCGGATTCACACCGGCCTTCCCCCGAAAAAACGGTATCCGTGATCTGTAGTCGAAACACTCCAATCCTAAGCTCGCCGGAGAAAAGCGTCAACTCGAAACGTCAAGAGCCCCCCATCGCGGCGAAGGAGAGCAGCGACAGGATCTCCCCGATCTCGCAGACGGCGCCGTAGGAGTCTCCCGTCAGGCCGCCGAGGAGGCGGGCGATCCATTTCGAAACGAGGATCGCTCCGAGCGCAACGAGGACGAGCGGGGCGATTCCGTTCCGGCCGGCGACGGCGATCGCGACGACGATCGCCGTCGCGCCTCCGGCCAGAAGCCGTCCCGGCGTGCACCGTCTCCGGCACATATCGCCGAGACCTCCCGGACGCGCGGAGGGAAACAGCGCCATCGCGAAGAGAATCGCCAATCTCCCGAGAATCGGCGCGAGGAAGATCGCCGTCGCCCGCATGCCTCCGGAATGCGCGGTCAGCGGCGCGAGCGCGGCGGTCTTGAGCAGAAGCGCCGACGCCGCGGCGATTCCGCCGAACGTCCCGAGGCGGCTGTCTTTCATGATCGCAAGACGAGATGTCCGGTCGAAGCCGCCGCCGATGCCGTCGAACGTGTCCGCGAGTCCGTCGAGGTGGAATCCGCGCGTCAGGAACGCCCAAAGGACGACCACGAGCGCACTCGACGGCATCGGCGGCAGGACGACGCGCAGCGCGGCGTCCGCCCCCGCCAGAAGCGCGCCGATCACCGCCCCGGCGATCGGGAACCACGCGGTCGCCCGTCCGATATCGTCGGGAGAGCTCCCGGACTGAGGGACAGGCAGGATCGTGAGAAAGGCGAGCGCCCTGAGAAGATCCACGACCTAGACTCCGCCGCCTGTTTCGAGCGGTCCCGAAACCCCTGCGCTCTCGAACGTCGACATCTCGGAGAGAATCCTGGCCGACGCTTCGACGAGCGAGATCGCGAGCGCGGCGCCGGTTCCTTCTCCGAGACGGAGCCCGAGGTCGAGAAGCGGCCGCGCCCCGAAAAACCGGAGCATGTATTCGTGTCCGACCTCTTCCGACCGGTGGGAGAAAAACATGTAGTCCTTCGAGAGCGGGCAGAGCAGCGCGGCGATCATGGCGCCCGCCGTCGAGATGAAACCGTCGACGACGACCGGAATGCCGAGAGCCGCCGCCCCGAGGATCGCCCCGGCGATGCCGCCGATTTCGAACCCTCCGACCTTCGCCAGAACGTCGAGGCCGTCCGTCGGATCCGGACGATTCAGGCGCAGGGCTTCCCCGATGACCGCGATCTTGCGGCGCAGTCCGTCGTCGGAGAGGCCGGCTCCCCTTCCGGTCACCGCCTCGACGGATTCTCCGGTCACGGCGCAGACGATCGCCGCGGAGGGAGTGCTGTTTCCGATGCCCATTTCCCCGGTTCCGAGGATGTCCATCCCCCTCGCGGCCTCTTCTCCGGCGGCGGCGATGCCTTCCTCGACGGCCCGGAGAGCCTCTTCCGGCGTCATCGCGGGACCGTGGAGGATATTCGCCGTCCCCTTCGCGACCTTCCGGATCCGGATCCCCTCGTCCGGCGCGAAGTCGTGGTTCACGCCCATATCGACGAGAACGACCCGGGCGCCGACGTGTCGCGCGAGAACGTTCACTCCCCCCCCGCCGCGCAGGAAATTGCGGATCTGCTGGACGGTGACTTCGCTGGGGTAGAGCGTGACGCCTTCGGCGACCACGCCGTGGTCCCCCGCCATCGTGAGGATGACCTTCTCCCTGACGCAGGGGCTCGAGGTCCGCCTGATTCCCGCGAGACGCACGGACAGTTCCTCGAGGCGTCCGAGGCTTCCCCTGGGTTTCGTCAGAATGTCCTGTCTGCGGCGGGCCGCTTCCATTGACGCCCCGCACAGGGGCCTGATCTTCGCTATGGTGTCGCGCAACGTGTCCATCGATGCCTCCGGTTCTGTTCCGACCGCGTGCGACGGGTCGGGAATTTTGTGACTGGAACCTTTCAGTCGCTGCGGCAGCCCCGCGACGAGAAACCAGACTTCGTCCGCGGCGTCCGCGGCTGCCTGATTCGCCCATCCGAGGATGTCGCGGTAGCGTCTCCCCAGTCCGGAGACGGGGACGACGCCGCACCCGGTCTCGTTGGATACGAGAATGACGTCCCCAGCGGAAGCCGCCGCGGCGGAGAGAAAGGTGCGGACGCGGGCGAGAATCCCGTCGCCCGAATCCACGCTTTCGTCCGCGCCGCAGAGCATGTTGCTCACCCAGAGGCTCAGGCAGTCCACGAGGAGCGTCTCC
This sequence comes from uncultured Synergistales bacterium, assembly GCA_937957815.1. Classification (GTDB taxonomy): domain Bacteria; phylum Synergistota; class Synergistia; order Synergistales; family Aminobacteriaceae; genus CALFXN01. The sequence goes on along the minus strand of CALFXN010000386.1, from coordinate 8,918 downwards.
CCGCGCGCGAGGGCGAATGCCCGGGGAGTGAGGTCCATCGGTTCCTCGACGGTCGTCCACGAAGCTGGGCGCCTGGCTCTGTGCCGGGAGATCCGTTCCGACATTTCCGTGTCGCCGGCGACGACGCCGCACGTCGCGAGATAGACGATGCGCCCTCCGCCCGCTTCGATGTCCCGCGCGAGTCGCTCGGCGAACGAGCTTTTGCCGCTCCTTGCGCCGCCGAGGACGAACGTGATCCGTCCCATCAGACAGCCTCCTTTCGAAAGTCCCGCAGCGCCGCCACGAGTCTTTCGTTTTCTTCCGGCGAGCGCACGCCGACGCGGATGAACCCCTCGAGTCCGAAGGACGCGCAATCGCGCACGAGAATGCGCCTCTTCCACAGGAAATCGCGGAGCGCTCTGACTGCGTTCACGCTCACGAGGAGAAAATTTCCGGCCGAGGGCCACGGAGGGTACCCGGCATCCCGAAGGTCGGACGCGAGCCGCGCCGCGAGCGAGCGAATCTGCGACCACTGCCGTTCGTAGTGCGTTCGGTTGCGTACGACGGCGATCCCGGCCGCCTGGGCGCACGCGTTGACGCTCCACGACGGCTGGAGCGCCGCGAGGCGTCCGATCAGGGAGGCATCTCCCGCGACGTATCCGAGCCGGAGCCCCGAAATACCGAAGTCTTTCGTCATCGAACGCATGACGAGCGCTCCCGGAAGGCGCGCCGCGAGGACGGACGCCCCAGGGGGCGCGAAGTTGACGTAGGCTTCGTCGAGGACGAGAACGCTCCCCCGGCGCGCACACGCGCCGGCGAGCTCCATGACGTCCCCGAAGGCCGGGAGCGTTCCGGTCGGATTGTTCGGCGAGCAGACCCAGACGAGCGCGGGACTTGTCCCGTTCGTTCCGTCGATGAGGCGCTTCAGGGGGAAGGCGAAATCCTCTTCAGCGACTGCGGGAACTTCGAGGACGCTCGCGCCCGCGAGGCGCGAGGCCCTCGCGTAGTCGCCGTACGTCGGAGTCGCGGCGAGAACGGCGTCTCCCCTGTCGGAGAGCGCGAACGCGATCAGGGAGATGGCCTGGGAGAGTCCGTTCGTCACCAGGAGTCTTTCCGGAGGAACGCCGTCCATGTCGGCCAGCACGCGCCGAAGTTCTCCGGACGAAGGATCCGGGTAGCGTCCCAGCGCCGCCCCGGCGACGGCGTCGACGACGGCGGGACACGGGGCGAACGGATTCGTCGAAACGCTGAAGTCGAGAACGTCGTCCGGTTCGATCCCTTCCCGGCGGCAGCGCTCGTAATCCGTTCCCCCGTGGAGCGGAGGACTGACGTCGCGAAGTTCTTTCCTAACGGAACGGAACACGAATCATTCCTCCGATCCATGCGAGTGCGAGAAAGAGTCCTGCGGCCGCCCTGACGATCGCGAGGCAGCGGCGGATATCGTCTGGACCGGGGGATTTCGTTCCTCCGACGAGCTCGTAGCAGCCCCGTTTACTCAGTGTCACTCCCAGAAGCCCCGCCATGACGGACATGGTCCACCCGGCGTTGGGACTGTCGGTGCGGGTGCGCTGCCGTCGGAGGGCGCGCGCTCCGCCAGGAACGTCCCCGCCGCACAAGGCCCCCGCGCCGAGCAGGAACGCCGCCGAAACGCGCGCGGGAATCCAGTTGAGGACGTCGTCGAAGCGCGCCGCGAACTTGCCGCCCCATTCGGTGTCCCCTCCGCGATACCCGATCATCGAGTCGCACGTGTTGCAGAAACGGTACACCAGGGCCCCCGGCAACCCGAAACACGCGAAAAAGAACAGCGGCGAGACGAAGCTGTCCGTCAGATTCTCTGCCAGGGATTCGACGGTCGCTCCCGCGACTTCGTCCTCGTCGAGTTCGTCCGTCTTCCGGCTGACGAGGTCGCGCGCGAGGCGTCCTCTCGCCTCCGGGACGTCGCCCCGTTCGAGCGCTCCGAGAACGCCTTCGCCCGCCTTCAGCAGCCCCGAAAGCGAGAACGTCGTCTTCAGCAGGGGAACCGAGAGGACGAACGCGACCGGAGCCGGGAGAAGCGAGACGAGCAGCGCCGGGAGGGAAAACAGCGCCGCGCCCGAGAGGACGAGCGCCGTTCCGTGGAGGAAGAGGGGAACGCGCCCCCGGGGACGACGGCTCCAGAACGCCGCGATGAAGCGACCCATGAAGACGACCGGATGATACGAAGGCGACGGTTCTCCGAAGAGGAGATCCCAGAGCGTCGCTCCGAGAACGATCATGACCGCGGTCACGACGCGTTCCTTTCGTCCCCGGTCCGGGGACCTCCGGGAACGACGGCGTGAAGCGCGCCCTCCCACCCCGGCGAAAGCGCCGTCCCGGCCAGATCCGCGATCCGGCCGTACCGCCGCGGAGCATCCGGAGGCATCAGGATTCCGTAGAGGGTTCCGCTGTGCGCCGCGCAGACGCCGTATCCTCCGAGGGAACGGGAGAGCGCACGGCACTCGTCGAGATGCGACATGTCCCTCAGGAGTCCGGCCGCGGCCGCGCTCAGGGACGCCCCTTCGCCGATCGTCGCGGCGTCGCCCTTCAGGATCCCATCGCGCACGAGTCCGAACGATTCCGCGTGGACGGACGCGAGGCGCGACAAGATCCCGCCGGCGTCGCGCCGGTTGAATTCCTCCGTATCCATCGTTCCTCCCCAGTCGAGAACGAGAACGCTCATCGGGGGCGGCGTTCCGAGGTACTCCATGATTTCCCCGTTCCTGTGATCCAGAAGCGCCAGCCCGGGCCACGCGAGGCTGTCCGTCGGTTCCACGGAGAGGGCGATGCTCGTCGCCTCTTCCGGCGCGAGCGGACGGCCGTCGAGCGAGGAGAGCCCGTACAGCGCTCCGAGAATGTCCGCCGTGCTACTCGCGTATCCTTTCCCTTCGGGGAGCGCCTCGACGCGCTCGACGCGGACGGCTCCTCCGGCGGAAGACCATAGTCCGAGGGCGATCCCGACGGCCCGGCGCGTCTTCGTCATCGCGGGCGGCACGAAAACCCCTTCGCCCGGGAAACGCGACACTTTCAGGCGCGCCATCCGGTCTATGGGGCACGAGACGAGGCACGACGTCCCGCCGAGGGTTCCCTGGAAGAGTTCCCCGCACGTTCCGGGGAAGGCCACGAGACGCTCCGTCATAGCCCGACGATCGCCTCCAGAAGACGCATGTCCGTCGCCGCCTCGACGGCGTCCGCGAGTCTCTCAAACGCCGTTTCGCACAGGTCCGCGCGGGAGACGTTCCGCTCCTCGCCCCGCCATCCGATGGAACGGAGCCACGCCGTGCGGAAGCCGTCGTTGTCGAAGATGCCGTGAAGGTAGGTCCCCCAGACGCGTCCGCCGCACGAAACAGCCCCGTCGATCCGCCCGTCGTCGAACCGGATCAGCGGGTGCGACCCGTCGGGAAGCGTCGTCCGCCCCATGTGGATTTCGTATCCTTCGACGCGGAGGGATTCGCCATTCGCGAAGTCCGCTTCGGGAAGGAGCGTCCCTCCGACGCGGACGGTGGCCTTGGTCGGATCGAAGACGGTGTCCCCCGGCAGAAGTCCGAGGCCGGAAGCCTCTTCGGACCCTCCCTCGATGGACGCCCGGTCGAGAAGGCGCCTCCCGAGCATCTGGTACCCGCCGCAGATCCCCGCGATGGAGCCGCCCGAGAGGAGAAGCGCCGAAAGAAGTCCGTCGAACCCCCGGTCGCGCAACCAGACGAGATCCTTCAGGGTCGTTTTCGTGCCGGGCAGGATGGCGGCGGCCGGCCGGCCGAAATCCTCCGGACGCTCCACGAAACGGAGCGATACTCCCTCTTCGGCGGCGAGCGGGTCGAAGTCGTCGTAGTTCGAGATCCTGGGGAAGCGGATCACGGCGATGTCGGTGGTTCCCGGACGCCGTTCGCTCCCGGTTTCGTCGAGAAAGACGGAATCTTCCTGGGGAAGGCCGTGATTGTCGAGCCATGGGATCACGCCGAGAACGGGACGTCCGTCCGCAAGGTCCGAGAGCATTTCCAGTCCCGGCTCGAGAAGGCTCCTGTCGCCCCTGAACTTGTTCACGATAAATCCTTTTACGGCCCAGCGCTCGGCGTCGTCGAGCAGCGCGAGCGTCCCGGCGAAGGAGGCGAAGACGCCCCCTCGGTCGATGTCGCCGACAAGGAGAACGGGGCAGCCGAATGCGAGGGCGACGCGCATGTTCACGATCTCCCCCGCCTTCAGATTGATCTCCGCCGGGCTCCCGGCACCTTCGACGACGACGAGGTCGTTTTCGGCGGAGAGCTTTCCGAAGGAACTCGCGACATGCCGCCAGAGCTCGTCCCGGCACGAGTAGTACTCCCCGGCGGAGAGCGTCTTCCACGGCCGCCCCATGAGGACGACCTGGGAGCGGCAATTTCCTTCCGGCTTGAGCAGGATCGGGTTCATTTCGACTTCCGGAAGTCTTCTCGCCGCGATCGCCTGGACGGCCTGGGCGCACCCGATCTCCTCCCCCGCAGGCGTGACGCGGGAGTTCAGCGCCATATTCTGCGCCTTGAACGGCGCCACCCTCAGCCCCTTCCGGGCGAAGATCCGGCAGAAGGCCGTCGCCAGGAGGCTCTTTCCGACCGAGGACGATGTTCCCTGAAGCATGAGCGTGCGGGCCGAGATCGGACATCCCTTCCTTTCCGGAACCGGTCCTATGCTACCGACAGGGTCCTTTTTTTGCAATCCCCGCCGGAGCCCCGGGACGGCTATAATACGGCCGGAGGGGGAGAGGCCCGTGGAGGCGAGAGGCTATACCCACGTGTACACCGGAAACGGAAAGGGAAAGACCACAGCGGCGCTCGGGCTCGTTCTCAGAGCCTCGGGAGCCGGGCTGTCGGTTTTCCTCGGACAGTTTCTCAAGCGCGCGAAGGAGAGCGAACACGTCGCGCTCGCGCTCCTCGGACCGAAGATCACCGTCCGGACATTCGGAGCGTGCAGACGGGTGGGAGCCCCCGTTTCGGACGAAGACGCCTCGTGCGCCCGCGCAGGATTCCGGATCCTCGCGGACAGCCTCGCGGGAGGGGCCCACGACCTTGTCGTCGCCGATGAAATCCTCGTTGCGGCGCACCTCGGGCTCCTTTCCGAAGACGACGTCCTGTCGCTTCTCGACATGCGCCCGGCGAACGTGGAACTCGTCCTGACCGGGCGAAACGCGTTTCCCGAACTGCTTCGGCGCGCCGATCTCGTAACGGAGATGCGCGAGATCAGACACTATTTCAGAAGCGGCGTCGCGGCGAGATCGGGGATCGAGAGATGACCTTCCCGCGTCTCGTCGTCGCCGGAACGAACAGCGGATCCGGGAAGACCACGGTCGCCATGGCGATCCTTGCGGCCCTGCGGAGCCGGGGAACGCGCGTCCAGCCCTTCAAGGTGGGACCGGACTATATCGACCCCGGGTTCCACACAGCAGCCGCGGGGAGGCCCTGCCGCAATCTGGACACGATGCTCCTCCCCCGCGACGGACTTCTCGAGCTCTTCGCCCATGCCTCCGGCGACGCGGATATTTCAGTCGTCGAGGGCGTCATGGGGCTTTTCGACGGTGCGGGAGCGCTCGACGAACGCGGCAGCACCGCGCATCTGGCGAAGACGCTCGAATCTCCGGTCGTTCTGGTCGTCAACGCGAAGGCGATGGCGCGAAGCGCCGCGGCGCTCGTCGGGGGATTCGTCCGTTTCGACCGGCGCGTGTCCGTCAGGGGCGTGATCCTGAACGGAATGGGCGGCCCCGGACACTATGCGCTCGTTCGGGAGGCCATCGAGGCCGCGACAGGCATCCCCGTCCTCGGGTATCTCCCCCGGAGAGACGACATTTCCCTTCCGGAGCGCCATCTCGGGCTCGTTCCCGCAGCCGAGCGGCGCGGACTCGGGGATCTCTCGCGACGGCTCGCCTCCCTGGCGGAGGAATACCTCGACGTCGACGGGCTCGTCCGGATCGCCCGGTCCGCTCCGCCGCTTCCTGCGCACGCGGACGCCATCTTCGGCGTTCCCGCGACTCCCCGCCGTATACGGATCGCCGTCGCCAGAGACGAAGCCTTCAACTTCTACTACGAGGACAATCTCGATATCCTCGGGCATCTCGGAGCCGAAATCGTCCCCTTCAGCCCGATCCGCGACGAAGCCCTGCCCGAAGGGACGTCGGGAATCTACATCGGCGGAGGGTTTCCGGAGGAGCACGCGGCCGCGCTCGCATCGAACGCGCCGCTTCTGCGCGCGATCCGGGACGCCGCGGGGCGGATGCCGGTCCTCGCGGAGTGCGGAGGGCTCATGTATCTCGTGGAACGTCTCGAGGACAGGGCGGGCGCATGTCACGAAATGGCAGGCGTCTTCCCCGGAACGACCCGGATGGGGTCGCGTCTGCAGGCCTTCGGCTATTGCCGCGGCAGACTCCTGCGTTCCGCGCTTCCGGGGAGAAAGGGAGCCGTTCTCAGGGGGCATCTCTTTCACTGGTCGTCGTATTCCGGCGCGGACGACGGCCTCTACTCGCTGAAGCTCGAGAAGAACGGAGCGACGTTTCCCGACGGACTCTCCCGCGGCGACGCCTTCGCCTCGTACCTTCACATCCACTTCGGAACGAACCGGACGCCGGCGGTGCGCTTTATCGACCGGGCGCTCCGGAGCCGGGAACCGCGGCGGGGAGTGTTTTCCGGATGAACGATCCATACCGGAAACCTCAGGATATCGCCCATGTCGTCGGAGAATGGAAACGGACCGAGGAGACCCTGAAGGGAAGGCTGGAATTCGAACGCCTGATCTCGGATCTTTCCTCGCGGTTCGTGAATCTCCCGCCGGAGCGGGTGGACTCCGAAATCGAACGGGCCCTCGGGAGGATCTGCCGTTTCACGCGTTGCGACCACTGCTCGCTGATCGCGGTGCTGCCGGGGAAACGGCTCTGGAGGATCACCCATTTCGCCGCCATGGAGGACGCGCCGGAAATCCCCATCCGGATGGAGCTCCCCGCGAGCACGCTCCCCTGGACCTTCGGAACGCTGGTGGAAAAGAGGGAGATCCTGTCGTTCGCGAGACTCGACGACCTGCCCGCCGGGGCGGAAAGGGACAGGTTCACGTACGCGGAATGGAGGACGAAATCCTCGCTGGGAATCCCGATCGTCGTCGAAGGGGCCATCGATCACGTCATCTCCATCAACGCTTCCCGGGAAGAGCGCGAATGGCCGGACGATCTCGCCCCGAGGCTCCAGCTTCTCGGCGAGATCTGCGTCAACGCCCTCGTGCGAAGGCGAATCAACGAGGAGCTGCGGGAGAGCGAGCGGAATCTCCTGAAAGCGCAGCGGATCGCCGGCCTCGGGACGTTCACGATGGACATGGGCACGAAGACTTTCCGGACGTCGGACGTCATGAACGAACTGTTCGGTTTCGGCGGGACGGACGCTCCGTCGCTCGACGGATGGCTCGCCCGCATCCACCCGGACGACCGGGCCGTGATGGCCGATGTCGTGCTGAACGACGTGATCGGCCGGGGAGAGGATTTCGACAGGGAATACCGCATCGTCCGGACGGACGGCGGGGAAACCCGGTGGATCCGCTCCCTGGGCGGCCTGGAGTTCGACATCAGGGGGCTCAATCTCGAACTTCACGGCACATGCGAGGACATCACGGAGCGCAAGCGCGCGGAGGACGATCTCAGGGACAGCAACGCGACGCTGAGGGAAGCGCTCGTCGGAACGGTCCGGTCGATGGCCTTCGTCGTCGAATCCCGCGACCCGTACACGGCGGGACATCAGCGGCGGGTCGCCGAACTGGCGGAGGCCATCGCCCGGGAGATGGGGTTTTCCGAAGACCGGATCGAGGGAATCCGGATGGCCGCGTTCATCCACGACCTCGGGAAGATCACCGTGCCCGCGGAAATCCTCTGCAAACCCTCGATTCTGAAGAAAGCCGAATTCGAGCTGATCCAGGATCATCCAAGGGCCGGGTACGACATCCTGAAGGATATCGCCTTTCCCTGGCCCATCGCCCGGATCGTGCTCGAACACCACGAGAAACTCGACGGGTCGGGGTATCCCGACGGGCTGTCGGGGGACGCCATTCTTCCCGAATCCAGGGTCGTCACGGTGGCGGACGTCGTCGAATCGATGGCGTCCCACCGCCCCTACAGGCCGTCCAGGGGGCTCGGGGCCGCGCTCGCCGAAATCGGGAAGAACGACGGAACGGCCTACGACCACATGGCCGTCGGCGCGTGCCTGAGACTGTTCCGCGACGGGAGGTTCCGGTTCGAGGAGGTCTGATCCGGTTCGGGCGGCTAGCCCAGTTCGAATGTCGTGACGCCGAAGACCCGGTTCAGATCGATCGTGGGCGGATCCTGGTTGTACATCCGCGCCGTGGCGAAGACCGGCGTCATGGCGTGTTCCTTCGCGAGCGCCGTCGCAACCGCGTGAGGCTCCGGAACGTCGAGGAAAACCGCCTCTCCGGCCGGAATGGACGCGCCGAGCGCGTGGTACAATTCCCACGCGATATCGGGGGTATCGGCGAAAAGCGGCCCGATCTTGTAGCCCTCCCGGCACTGCCGGATCGTGCCGTAGCCGCGCAGGGCGTCATCGCGCCACGCAAGCGTCGTCGCGTGCGGCGCGGATGTCCATGCAGCGAGGAATGAGCTCCTCGGGGCGGGGAAACACAACCGGTCGTACTCCTCGATTTCCGGCAGGAGCTCCGGCGTGACGGAAACGACGTGCGCGTCGCGCGTGTCCTGCGGTGCGGCCGTTCCCTTGTAGCGAACATTCCGCCACGCAAGTTTGAACCCCTGTGTCGTGTAATTCCGAATCTTCTGTTCCACTCCGTCGAGCCCGATGCACCGGCCGGAGAGGTGGCGGAACGCCTTGTCCGCGAGGACAAGCCCGACCTGTCGCCCCCTCCTGTCCGGCGTGACGAGGAAGAGGCCGATGAAACCGAAATCCTCGCCGTACCGGACG
>CALFXN010000385.1 GCA_937957815.1 uncultured Synergistales bacterium | reverse complement strand
CCGTGCCATAGTCGTCCCACGGCACAATCAGGCTCGCCGCCATCCCCGCCACGCGCCCACTCCGGTCCACCGCCACAAACTGCCCCTCCGGAAACACCCTCAGGTGCGACTCCAGCTGCTCCTCAGACCACGGCGCCACTTCCGGGTACACCTGCCGGCACAGCTCCCGGATGCCCTTGAAATCCGCGTTCACCGTATTTCTCACTGTGATCAGTCCCGTAACATGCCGCATAAATTACCTCTTCGCTTACTAATCTAAGGCAATAAACGGCAAATTCCGATCCTGTGGACAAGGGAGGCTTCAACAATAAATACGGTATTCGCCCTTCTCTCCCCGCCCTCAGAGCGTCACCACCTCGGTGCGGCTCGCCACGTCCGCCGTGTGTTCGCTGTCCCGCAGCGGCAGCACGGACCCGTTGTAGCGCGAATCCGCGATCGTCTCCAGGTTCAGGTCCCCGATCACCATCATCTCCTGGTTGTGGTTCCCCTCCGCCAGCACCCCGTCCCGCGAAAAGGCGAAATCGCTCGGCGTCAGAATCGATGCCGCCCCGTAGTTCAGCGAGACCGCCGGCACCATCGGCAGCGACCCCACCGTGCAAGCGTGCACCACGTACATCTGGTTCTCGATCGCCCGCGCGATGGTGAGCGCCCGCCAGTGCGCGGCGCGAACGAGCGGCCACTCGGCGCTCACGAACAGTACTTCCGTCCCCTTGAGCGCGTAGGTGCGCAGAAGCTCGCAGAAACGGATGTCGTAACAGACGACGCATCCCGCCTTCGTCTCACCGAGATCGAAGAGCCCGAGCCCCGATCCCGGAGTGATGTGGAGATGCTCGTCCATGAGGCGGATCAGGTGGACCTTGTCGTACTGCGTCACGAGCTCGCCTGACGGATTCACGACCTGCGCCCGGTTGAAGAACTTTCCGCCCGACGACGCAAGGACGGAGCCGCCCGTGAACCAGACGTCGTACTTCCTCGCGAGCTCCCCGAGGAATTCGGCGGCGCTTCGCCCCTCGGGGTCCGCGACCGTCTTCGCCCGTTCGAGGTCGTACCCGACGTCCCAGATCTCGGGGATCACGATCGCGGTGGGATGCTCCGACGGCGTCAGACTCCGTTCGAGATGCGCCTCGAGGTTCCGGCGGTTCGCCTCGCGGTCGCCGACGCGGATATCGATCTGTACGATGCCGACCCGCAACATCGCCAACCCCCCCTAGTTCCTGTCCGGAAGGATCCGGACCGAATACTCGTGACGGATGCAGCGGCCGAGAACCGGGTCGCGGAGTTCGATCAAGAAAGCCTCTCCGTATACGATGTCGCCGCCGATGACGGGGAGCGTTCCCGAAAGAAGCGCGACGCGCGCTCCGGTCGGAACGTCAGTCCCCGTCCGTTCCCCGGCGAGCTCGAAAAGCTTCTCCGGAGGCAGCAGCCGAGCGAGCGTCCCCTGCTGATAGAGCGCCCAGCCATGTCTGCGCCCCTGCCGCGTGACGGGGCGGACACTGCACGTCAGCTCGAGAGCGTCCCAGTGGTCCCTGATGTCCGACACGTTCCAGAAGCACGGCCCGATCACCTTGGGGCAGATCTGCTTCGCCTTCGCGACGGAAACCGTTTCGAGCTGCCGGTCCGTATGGTCCGACGCAACGGTCACGCACATGTTTCCGACCTCGTCCCTCGCGAGAAAGACTTCGATCTCGCCGGATGTCTTTTCACCGACCGCCGTGATCTCCGTCGTGCAGGAGACGAGGTCCGGCGTCACCCAGTACATGCTTGGGATCGTCGACGGCACCGGGACGCCGATCGCCCGGAGCTCCTCGATATGCGCCCTGACCGCATCCTGATCCCGCCCCGCATATCCCACCGCGACGCACGCGTCGAACGACAGGTATGCGCGCTTCGCGTCGCCGTTTGAGCGCAAAACCACAGATTCGATCTTCATTCCCGTCACAGTTCCTCCTTCCCGCCGGAGTCCGCCGCCGTAAGCGACGCTCCGGACGTTCCTTCCGTTTCTCCGCTATCCCCGAATCGCGTCCATGTTCATTTCCGTGACGCGAGCCATCAGACGCCGCTCGGTGTCGTCGAGATGCGCGGTCATCGCCTCGCGCGATCCCCTTCGGAGCCTTCGCCGGACCGCTTCGACGATCCGTTCGTGTTCGCCGGTGACGGTATCGTAGCGCCGCTCGTCGTGTCCCATCGCCAGAATGCCGAGCCAGACGACGTCTTCGCTTAGCGTCTTCCACATCCGCGAAAGGCGGGTGTTGTGGAGCGCGTCGAAGAAGACCGCGTGAAACGCCTGATCCGCCGTGATGAACGAGTACAGATCCCCCCGCGACGCTCCCATGACGGCCATCGCCTCGTCGAGCTTCCACGGAAGCGACGCCGCGATCCCCAGGGAAAACGCGAGATCGATCGCCGCGGGCTCGATCATCCGCCGGGCCTGGAAGACTTCGCCGAAGTCGGAGATCGTGACCTCGCGGACCTGGATGTTGCGCCGCGCGTTGATCCTGAGCCAGCCCTCCTGTGCAAGGCGCTGGATGGCCTCGCGGACCGGCGTCCGGCTGACCTCGAGATCCTCCGCGAGAGCGCGCTCCGTCAGCAGCGTCCCCGGCTGATACTTCAACGACAGGATTCGGGTCTTCAGCTGCGCGTAGATCACGTTCGAAATCTTCCTGACTTGCGCCTGACCTTCCGCGCGAGAATCGGACGCGGTCGTCCCGTCGTCCGGTCGCGACGCGGCAGACTCCCGGCGTTTCACCGGCACGGAATCATTCCCTCCCGCCTCAGGGTCCGCAAAAGGCGTCACCGCTCGCGTTGCCCCGTCACTGCCGTTTGAGGAGCGAACAGGACGGGTCGAGAGGCTTCGCGGGATCCTGGTAGCGCGTCTCGAAACAGAGACACGACACGGGAATCTCGTACGGCCCGTGGACCATTCCGACGGGTCTGCACGCGTAATATCCCGCGGGGGCCGTCAGGTTCTTCGCCGTGTCGACCATGTATCCTTCGAGGATGAACACTTCCTCGCAGAAGTCGTGAACCTGCGTCTTCGGGATCGTCACTCCCGATCCGAAGCGCACGAGCCGCGTCAGATTCCCCGTTTCCGGATCGAGAGCGAGAATCTTCTCGAAGATGCCCTCCGAGGCCCCCTCGACCTGCCGCCATTGCCCCATCGGCACGGTGTCGCTGAACTCGATCGTCGGTTTCGCCATTCGCCTCACGTCCCTCCTCGGTGATGGTCCAAAACGGAATTCCCCGCCCGGACTTCCACGGCGACGCTTCACCGGAGAAAACGTCGCTCTATTCCTTGCTTGTATATGGCATTCCAGATCGTCATCTGGTATGCCACAAGCCTAAACGACTTTCCCCCGAGCGTCAAGCGAGCGTCACGCGAACGTCCCGGAGGACGGCCGTTCACGATACGGTCAGAACGCTTTCTCCATGTCCACCGGGCGCGATTCTCCAGCGAATTCCGGCGAGCCGTCCGAGAAAGCGTTCGTCGTGGCTCACGAGAAGCAGGGCGCACGGACACGACGCGAGCGCGCCTTCCAGCAGCTCGACTGCCGGCAGGTCGAGATGATTTGTCGGCTCGTCCATGACGATAAGGTGCGGAGACCGTGTCACGCCGAACGCGAGAAGAAGCTTTCGGACCTCTCCGGGGCTCTGCTCCAGATGCCCGATGATCTGCTCCGGCCGGGACCCGAGACAGCTCATCACCGTCATCAGGAGCCCCTTCAGATGCGTCGGGAGCGCCGCGATTCTCGAGGCGAGCTCCGCTGTTTCCTTCAGATCGACCTCCTGCGACATGTAGAGGACCCTTTGGGAGGAGAGGGTCACGTTTTCGAGGATTCGCCGCACGAGCGTGCTCTTTCCTCCGCCATTCGGTCCGCTCAGCGCAATGCGGTCCCGCGGCCCGATTTCAAGGTCAGGAAAGGCGAGCGTTTTCCCACCCCCGAGCTGGATCGTTCCCGCGCGCATCCGGAGGAGCGCGTTCCGGCACGAGTGCGAGTCGGGCAGCCAGAAGTTCATGTCATACCGTTTGACCGGGCGCTCCTCACGCAACGCCTGCACGGCTTGCCGAAGACGCCCGTCGAGCTGGCTCGCGAGACGTCCGGCGTGGCCATCGGCTCCCGAAACGCGCGCTGCATTGATCTTCGCCCTGCCGTCACTGTCGTGCAGTGCGAGTCCGCGCTTGGAGCAGCGACGATCGGCCGCGCTCGCCTCCGCGCGGCGACGCCGCTGCTCCGCCTCGATCCGCAGGACGTCTCTCTGACGCCGCTGGTACGCCTCCGCCGCGCGCGATTCGTCGAGAGCGCGCTGTTCCGAGGCGCGCGTATACCCTCCCCGGAAGACGAGATGCCGGGGTGGGTCGAGAAAGACGCACCAACCGCACAGGTCGTCGAGCAGACTCCGATCGTGGCTCACGAGGATTCCGACGCCGCGATGGCGCGCGAGCGCGTCCCGAAGCAGCGATCGGACCTCCGCGTCGACGTGGTTCGTCGGTTCGTCGAGGAGCAGGACGTCCGGGACGCTTCGAAGCGCCGCGGCGATCTGCGCGCGCTTTCGCTCTCCGTGGCTGAGCGTCGTCCAGCGGTTCTCCCAGTCCCCCCCGATCCCGAGGGCGGCACGCAGGCGAAGCGCTTCGGCATCCCGCGAACGCAGGAGCTCCCCGAGATCGTCTGGAGGCGCGTCGGTCCGCTGTTCGCAGAGGACGATCCTCTGCGGACGGATGATGCGCCCCTCCGTCGGTTCGAGAAGACCGGCGGCGAGGTAAAGCAGGGTTGTCTTGCCGGAGCCGTTCGCTCCGACGACGCCGCTCCACCCGGCGTGAAAATCGGCGTTGAATTGTCGAAACAGCGGTTGAGCCGAAAGGTCGTATCGGAAAGTTACGTTGCGAAAGAGAAGCGACACGGAAACCTCCAGTCCGTCCCCTTCACGGGGACTCGGGCAGGGCGCCCCGCCCTCCGGAACGCCGAAACGACATGCGTCCGCGACGCGACGATCCCGCCGCACGGACGGAAGATTGCGCGAAGATCGCGGCGATACAGATTGTTGGGAGATTTTCGTTTCGGAACGAACTGGAAGGGGGGACACGCAGAACAGACGGCTCTCTGACGCGAAAGCCGCGGAAAAAGGGACGACGGATTCTGCCTGTGTCCGGTCTAGCTTCGGCGCATCGGCGCGGTCTCCTGTACACACGAGAGGGTTCGTTCCCGGACCTCCGGGAACGAACCGATCCTACCCCCCCGGCGCTGAGACGTCAAGACGACGAATTGCCTCGCAAAAAATCCAAACGAAAGAGGAATGTTGCCTCACGTATGAATCCAAACGAACTACGATTCCCTGTAGGGTGGAGACCCGAAGGGGAAAACCGAGGGGGCCGTCTGACCTTCTCAGGAATTGACGGACGCAGAAGTGTCCGGAAAATGAAGGAGAAAACGACGAGGGTGTTTTAGGTGGAGGAAAAGCGGCAACGCCACTACGATGCGGAATTCAAGAAAGAAGTACTGAAGATGACGATGGAAGGCAAGTCGGTCGTTGACGTGGCGCGGGATCTTGGGATATTGCCGGAGCGCATCTACAAATAACGACGGGACGAAAAGCGCCAGATAGGTACAGTGGCGTTCGCGTCTGCGGGAGGCATGGCGCTGATGCCGGAAGAAGAACTTGGAGCCCTCCGGAAGGAACTTGAGACAACAAAACGAAACCGTCTTGTCGAAGAGATCCGGAAGCTTCACGAGGAAAGCGGCCGGGGGTACTCGATCGTGCCGAACATCCTGAACAGGGACTTCGAGTCGTCTGAACCGAACCGGAAATGGGTCTCCGACATCACCTACATCGCGACGGGAGAGGGATGGCTGTACCTGCAGCGATCATGGACCTGGCGTCGAGAAGCATCGTGGGATGGGCGACAAGCGCGAACATAGACACGGCGCTCGTGAAGAAAGCGCTCGACCGGGCCGTGGCGAACAGGAAACCGCCGGTCGGGCTGATCCTGCACACGGACCGTGGGAGTCAGTACGCGGGGTATGAATACAGGAAAGCGCTCTGGAGAAACGGGATCATCTGTTCGATGAGCCGGAAGGGGAACTGCTGGGACAATGCGCCGATGGAAAGCTTCTTCGGGACATCGAAGAAGGAATGCGTCCACAGGGGAGAACACCGGACGCATGACGAAGCGAGGACGGACCTCTTCAGGCATATAGAAATGTTCTACAACAGAAAGCGGCTTCATTCGGGATTGGGGTACAAGGCCCCGGAGGGCTGCGAAAAAGAAAGGCAACGGGCGTAAATCTGTGTCCGGAGTTTCTGCGGAAGGTCAGTGCGTGCGGAATTTGGGGAATCATGTAGAATAGAACCTATGCAGACTAGAAAAGTTCTATTAGGATAATTTATGAAAGGGGTTTTTTTATGAGCAGAAATAATGAAAAAACACCACACCTAGTTCAATATCAAGGCTCGAAAAGACTTCTGGCTTCTAGCATTCTTCAGTATATGCCTAATACATTTGAACGTCTTGTCGAACCGTTTTCTGGCATGGCTGCAATTACGATTGCTGTAGCACAAGAGAAGAGAGCTTCCGCATATCACATTAACGACATAAATGGTCCACTAGTTTCTTTATTAAAAGAAGTTATAATTTCACCTGAAAATTTGGTATTACGCTATGAAAAACTATGGAAAGAACAGTTTGTATTCGCAGAAGGACATATTCAGCATTTCTATAAAGTGCGTGAAGATTTTAATAACGGAGATGAGTCTCCGGAGAAGATGCTCTACCTATTAGCCCGTTGTGTAAAAGGTTCTGTGCGATATGGAAAGACTGGAAAATTTAATCAATCACCAGATAAAAGAAGACACGGGGTCAATCCAAAGAACATTGCTAAAAGTGCATATTCAATATCTTGTTTGTTAAGAGATAAGTCGAGCTTTTCTTCAAAAGATTATAGAGAGATATTCGAAATGGTGCGTCCTGGTGATTTGCTATATATAGACCCTCCATATCAAGGTGTAACAAATACTAGGGATAATAGATATTTTGCTGGTATTTCATACGAGGATTTTGTAACGGCTATTGATACTCTGAACAAGAAAAGTATAGATTTTTTAATAAGCTATGATGGCGAATGCGGTGGAAAGTCTTACGGTATGGAATTACCAAAATACTTAGGATGCCAAAAGATGTTATTAAATGCTGGACTTTCAAGCCAAGGAACACTATTAGGAAAACAACAAACGACGTATGAAGCTTTATACATTAGCAAAAACTTGCAGCGATACATAAGACCTCGGCAGTTAGCATTGGATGATGTGGTATGAGTGATTATACTCAAGAATTTTTAGACTTTCTTAATTCTATACAAAGTAAGCGTCCTAAAACTGTCATTCAACATATCTTGGACCATGGGCATGTTACCTCGCAAGAGTTAAAAGATAAATATGGTTATAATCATCCCCCACGTGCTGCTCGTGATGTGAGAGAACAAGGTGTTCCACTAGATACTTTTTATGTAACAGGGACGGATGGAAGACGTGTGGCAGCCTATAGATTTGGGAATCAAAATGATTTAGGTAATACGCTGGCAAAAGCGTTAGGCAGAACAGCACTTTCAAAAGCAATAAAAGATGCCTTGATTGAAAAGTATGGTCCGAGGTGTTTTATTTATCTCGAAACAATAAGTAGCAACCTTTTGCAGGTGGATCATAGAATCCCGTATGAAATAGGTGGTAATCAGGACGAAGAAAATATAGAAATATATATGCTATTAAGCCCTTCGGCAAATCGCGCAAAATCTTGGGCTTGTGAGCACTGCCGGAATTGGTTGGAGAAGGACTATGATTTTTGCGTGAAGTGTTTCTGGGCGCATCCAGAGAACTATGAACATGTTGCAGGACGCTTTGAAAAGATAATCTCCATTGTTTTTTCAGGTGACGAGATATATGATTATAATGAGTTAATTAAGCTTGCTGGGTCTAGTGCAGCACAAACAACAATAAAAAAAATTATACACGAGTATCTGAAGTAGGGGTTGATTTGTCGGAAGCGTACTTTCAATGGACAGAAGGCACGAATGGGAGAATGCTCATCGCATGAGCAGCGGCAACAGCGGCGGGAGGACGAGGATGATGCTGAGCAGGCGGACCGTCTGGATCAGGCTCACGATGACCGGATCCGCGCCGAACTCGTCGGCGATGCTCGCGATCTGCGACAGGCCTCCCGGAGACGAGGCGAGCATGCAGGTCATCGGCGAGAAGCCCGCGATCCTGTGAAGAAGCACCGCGAGCAGCAGGGATCCTCCGATCATGCCGACGGTCAGCAGCGCCAGCGGGCCGAGAAGCGACAGAAATCCGAGAAGGACCTCCTTCGTGATGGATCGCGCGATGATGACGCCGACGCCGACCTGCCCGAACGTCCTGATGAGCCGGTCTGGAAGCCGTGGTTCTCCTGCGGCGTTCGTCACGGCCCCCGAGGCTGCCATGGCTCCGATCAGCGCTCCCGCCGGAAGGGAAAGCCACTTTCCGGCAAGGCCTCCGGCGACGGCGGCGGCGGCGCACAGGACGTTCGTCCGCAACCGTGCGCGCGAAGGAACGGGCGTGCGGACCAGCTTGATGGGGTCGTCTCCTTCTTCCGCGACGCAGCAGACGGGCGACGGGTGGTTGCGCATCCACATGCGGCACAGCACCGGCGTCGTGAGCACGGCGGCCAGGAGCCGGAAGATCTGGAGCAGCGTGACGCTCGCGACGTCGGCCCCCATCGAGAGCGACAGGAGCGCCATCTCGGTGATCCCCCCGGCCGTCGAGCCGAGCATCGCCGTCGGCAGCGGCAGCGACGTGAAGGTCGACATCAGATACCCCATAGCGAGCGACAGGCCGAGCATCCACCCCGAAACGAGAATCGCGGGGCCGGGAAGATTCCGCAGGAGCCTGCACGATTCGCGGTTCAGCCGCACCCCGAGAAACAGCCCGATCGCAACGTTGCTCAGGAACGAGAGCGTTCCGGACGGATACGCGGGCTGCGTTCCCGTCATCGCCCAGAGGGCCGAGATCACGAGGGCGCCCAGCAACGCCGCGGCCGGGATGCGCGCTCTTTTGAAAAGCGCTCCCCCGGCCCAGCCGACGCAGACGACGAAAATCAGGTCACACCCCTGCAACAGAAAGGAAACCACGGTCAAACGAACATCCGCCTTTCGATACGA
>CALFXN010000384.1 GCA_937957815.1 uncultured Synergistales bacterium | reverse complement strand
CGACCAGAAGAAGGAACTCGAAGGCAAGGTCGCTGAAATCGACAGGGAACTTGCGACGATTCAGCAGCGCGTGGACGAACTGCAGAGGCAATGACCTGCGGCGGATTGCGCCGTTTCCGGACCCCCCAAGGGGGGTCCTTTTTTTGTGCGGTTGCGCGGAAGCGCGATGAGGCCGTACAATCACTTTCAGGAACTTCCGGGAGAGGAGGGACGACCCGTGAATCTGAAGCGTATCGCCGTACTGACCAGCGGGGGTGACGCCCCAGGCATGAACGCCGCCATACGGGCAGTGACACGAACCGCAATCTATCGTCGCGTCGAGGTGGTCGGAGTCGTCAAGGGGTTCGAGGGGCTCATGGACGGAAACTTTCAGGAACTGAATCCTGCGTCGGTGGGCGGCATTCTCCATCGGGGCGGAACGATACTCAGGACGGCGCGGAGCGAACGGTTCAAGACGCCCGAAGGCCTCGGAGACGCGGTCGCCCGGATGGAAGAACATCACATCGACGGCGTGGTGATCATCGGAGGCGACGGGTCCTTTCGCGGAGCGCTGACTCTCGCCGCGAAGGGAGTTCCCGTGATCGGCGTTCCGGGCACGATCGACAACGACATCGCCGGAACGGACGAAACGATCGGGTTCGATACGGCGATCAATACGGCGCTCGAAGCCGTCATGAAACTTCGCGATACGGCGAGCAGCCATGACCGGCTCTTCATCGTCGAAGTCATGGGGCGCGATTCGGGGTTTCTGGCGCTCGAAGTCGCCGTGGCGGGAGGCGCGGAATACGTGGTGGTCCCGGAGCTCCGGTTCGATATCGGGAAGCTCTGCGATCGTCTGCACTACTCCCGGCGCCGCGGGAAGACGCACTCCCTGATCATCCTCGCCGAAGGCGCGATGTCCGCCGTCGAACTTCGCGACCGCCTCAGGGATACCGGCGGATACGACGCGCGAATCACCGTACTCGGGTACCTTCAGCGCGGGGGAAGCCCCACTGCCCGGGATGCGATCCTCGCGTCGCGCATGGGGAGCTTCGCCGTCGAGTCAATGCTCGCGGGGGAGAGCGGATCCATGGTCGGATGCGTCAACAACACGATGGACCTCCATCCTCTCGAGCGGGCCTGGAAGGAACGCAAACTCCTGAACCCGGAACTTCTGGACCTCGTGGAAAAGCTGAGCATATGACGACCCGCGGAGAAGAGAGACGTGTCGTCTTTCGGAGTGTGGACGACGCGCCCGGGAGTACGCTGGAATCGCCCGCGGCATTGCCCGGAGGAGTTGCGGAGGCGCTCGTTTCCCTCGTTGCGTCGAACAGGGCCGGACGCGGCTTGTCCTCGCTGTGCGCGCCGTCTTTTTTCGAACGCGCGCTGCCGCTTCTCGAGCGGGCGCGGGATGTCGTCATCGTTACGGGATTTTTCATTCCGGCATGCATAGCTCCCGAGACCGACGGGCCGGGTGGAAGCGTCGTTCTCGGACGGGCGCTGGAGAGACTCGGGAAAAAAGTCCGGATCGTTACGGATGTCCTGTGTTTCGACGCGGTGTCGGCGTGCAGTTCGTCGGTGGGTGGGCCGTCCGTTCTGTCAGTTTCATCGTCCGGGGCGATGTTGACGGACGGGGGCGATCTCCTCGTGTTCATCGAACGTGTCGGGAGGGCGTCGGACGGCCGGTATTACAACATGCGCCGCGAGGATATAACCCGATGGGTCGTCCCGCTCGACGATACGGCCCTGACGGCCTTGGCGCGCGGAATTCCCGTTCTCGGAGTCGGGGATGGGGGGAACGAGGCCGGAATGGGGTATTTTCGCGAGTTATTCCCTTCGGTCCTTCCTGATTTTGCCGAATGTTGCTCCGTCGTCCCGTCGACGTGCGCTCTCCCCGTCGACGTCTCCTCGTGGGGGGCGTACGCGCTTGCGGCTGCGCTATCCGTTCGGAACGGCAGATGGCTCGGGCATACGGATGACGAAGAGATCGCGATGCTCCGCGCAATGTGCGACGCCGGAGCCGTCGACGGCGTTACGCGACGGCGCGACCTCTCGGTGGATCAATTCCCGCGGGACGAGATTCTCGGCGTCGTCCGCGGCATTCGTTCGGTTTGTCCGGATTAACTTCCGGCGCTCTTCCGACAGGACGCCTCTTCCCGGACGATCCCGGGTATTCTGTTCCTGACGATCGGGACGATCACGCGTGCCGCGAGAATGCCGATAGCCGTCTGGATCACGTCCGTTGCGAACTCGACGGGAGCTGCGGGAAGTCCGTAGAGGAGTGCCGCAAGCGACGTGTACCCCGCGATCATGACGATCGCGGCGCATCCGGTGGCGACGAATATCCCGCGATGCGCGAGCGAGCCTGCGACAAATCCTTCGAAGCCCTTGATGAAAAACGTGAACGGTGCCCACAACGGGTATCCGAGCAGGAGGTCGGCCAGGGATGCGCCGACGGCTGCGGAGAGCGCTCCGTATCGTCTGCCGGACACGAGGGCGACCGTGTAGATGACGGCTTCCCCGAAGTTGAAATACACGCGGTATCCCGGTACGGGGACGCTGATCATCGTGGCGACGATAACCGCCGCCGCGGCCAGTGCACCGAGAGCGACTCTTCCGGCGGCGTTCTGATGCGCGTTCATGTTCTCTCCGTCCTTCGAACTCGTATTTGTGCTTTGATTCTATTCATGGTACAGTGTTCTGCGTAGCTCCAGATGACGCATGATTATCCCCTTTCTGGACCGGCGAGTGGCGTTCCGCCTGTACGTTTTCCGGGACGGTATGTATAATGACCAGGAACAGGGTTCTCTTCTTATTTCTTCTCATCGGCGGGATCGTTGTCCTTCTGGCCTCCTGTTTCGTGGGTATCCGACGGGGCGACAGAGGGACCGGAAGCGACGGACTGGTTTTTCATGGTGCGGATATCAGGGATGAAACCCTGCTGCCTCCGAAGGTCCGGAAAGATGTTCCCGTTTTTCCCGGAACCGTGCGGACGCTCTGCGTCAGATTCCGGTACGAGACGCTCGATAACGGTTGCATGGCGCAGCTTCTCTGGCTCCACGGCGGTGTTATCATACGGCGCGAAGAGATCGTCCTCGCTCATGGAGAGGGGACGAAATGTCTGTGTTTGAGTTTTTGTGACGGAATTCCGCTCCCCGCCGGTGGTTACGAGGCGCGGATCGTCACATCCGCCGGGACGAGATGGAGCGGGAATTTCATCGTTTCCGGCGATGTGTAGAGATGTGAAAGAGATTTTTTCGAGGGATGGGATAGATTGGAATTTTTCATCGACACGGCGAATATCGGAGAAATACGAACGGCGGAGTCCTGGGGCGTCATTTCTGGAGTGACCACGAATCCCAGTCTGGTTTCACGGGAGAACGGCGACTTTTTCGAGATGCTCAAATCGATCGCCGGGCTCGTGAATGGCCCGGTCAGTGCCGAAGTGACGGCTCCTTCGGCGGACGGAATGATCGGCGAGGCGAGGCGTCTTGCCTCCATCGCGTCGAATGTCGTCATCAAGATCCCGATGATTCCCGAAGGAATGTCCGTCGTCCGTTCGCTCTCCCGGGATGGGATCCCGACGAACGTGACCCTCGTTTTCTCCCCCCAGCAGGCCTTGCTTGCCGCGCGCGCGGGAGCGACGTACGTCAGCCCCTTTGTCGGTCGACTCGACGATATCGGTGAGGACGGAGTCGGACTCGTGCGGGATATCGCCGAACTGTTTTCGATCCATGATGTGGATACGAGGATCATCGCCGCCAGCATCCGGCATCCCCGGCATGTCTTCGAGTGCGCCCTTGCGGGAGCCGATATCGCCACGGTGCCGTTCAAGGTGCTCGAACAGTGTTTCTTTCACCCTCTGACCGAAAGGGGTCTCGAATCGTTCATGAAAGACTGGAACCGGTACCGCGCGAATCATGGCAGCTAAGAATACTTCCAGGACAGCCCGAGCGGCGGAGAAGAAGGCTCCCGCCGAAATCCGGCAGGAAGAGGCCGTCGCAGTCCGGGAGGAGTCCGTGCA
This sequence comes from uncultured Synergistales bacterium, assembly GCA_937957815.1. GTDB lineage: Bacteria > Synergistota > Synergistia > Synergistales > Aminobacteriaceae > CALFXN01. The sequence continues at coordinate 3,454 of CALFXN010000384.1, read as the reverse complement.
GGAGTCGGGCGCGCCCATAGTCGTCGCCGACGGAGCTTCCGAACAGGATGTTGCCACGCAGTCGGATTCGAGGAACGCTCCCCGTCCGAAGTACTCGTACTCGAAACTCGAACCCAGGGTCCTTGCCGATCTGCGCAAGATCGCGAAGGACATGGGAGTTTCGGGGTTTTCCTCCCTCCGCAAGGATGACCTGATCATCGCGATTCTGAAGGCGCAGGCCGACGCGATGAACTTCCGTTTCGGGGGAGGGACGCTCGAGGTCCTGACCGAAGGGTACGGATTCCTGCGCCCGAAGGGGCTACTCCCGAGCGACAACGACGTTTACGTTTCGTCCTCCCAGATCCGGCGTTTCGGACTTCGGAACGGTGATGTCATCTGGGGATTCGTCCGTCCTCCCAAGGACCAGGAACACTACGAGGCTCTCCTCCGCGTCGAAATGGTCAACTTCTCCGATCCGGAGGCCGCGAGAAAACGCCCCCAGTTCGGCGCGCTCACGCCGGTCTTTCCCGACGAGAAACTGACGCTCGAAACGGACCCCAGGGAGATCTCCACGCGTCTCGTGGATCTCTTTTCCCCGATCGGCAAAGGACAGAGAGCCCTCGTCGTCTCCCCGCCGAAAGCCGGAAAAACCACGCTCATCAAGCGGATCGCGAACTCCATCACGCAGAACTATCCCGACATCATCCTGATGGTCCTCCTCGTGGACGAACGTCCCGAGGAGGTGACGGATATGGCGCGTTCCGTTGACGGCGAGATTATCGCTTCCACGTTCGACCGTCCCGCCGACGAGCATATCCGCGTGGCGAACCTCGCGCTCGAAAAGGCGAAACGGCTGGTGGAGGTCGGAAAGGACGTTGTGCTCCTCCTCGATTCGATTACGCGGCTCGCCCGCGCCTCGAACCTCGTCGTCCCTCCGTCGGGACGGACGCTCTCCGGCGGCATGGACCCCGCCGCGCTCTACTTCCCGAAGAGATTTTTCGGCGCTGCGCGGAACATCGAGGAAGGAGGCAGCCTCACGATCATCGGAACGGCGCTTGTCGACACGGGCAGCCGTATGGATGACGTGATCTACGAGGAGTTCAAGGGAACTGGAAACATGGAACTTCACCTTTCCCGCAAGCTGGCGGAACAGAGGATCTTCCCCGCGATCGACATCACGAAGTCCGGAACGCGGCGCGAGGAGCTCCTGTTCAGCGAGGAAGATCTCGGCAAGCTCTGGCTTCTCCGGCGCCGCATCGTCAGTGTCGACGAGTCCGCGGCGTTGTCGCTCATCATAGATAAACTGAAGCAGTCTGCAACGAACAGGGAATTTTTCATGTCCATCAAGCTTGCCTAGATCCCCGAAGGAGGTGCCGGACCGTGTTTTACGGCGCCTCACGAAAGGATCAAAGGAGGGAGATGCGTGAAGAAGAAATCGTCGAAGAAAGTCCCCGGAGCCTTTCGGGGAAAGGGACGATTCGGTTTTATCACGGTTGTTTTTCTTATGTTGGGTGCAGCGGTTCTTCTGACAGTCAGCGCGGGAAACAGGCACGCGATGGTCGCGTGGGGAAGCCTTCCCCATGAGAAACCCTCGGGGGAACCCGAGGCACAGGATCCCCGCTTTATCGTCGTCGATGTATCGGATGCGAAGGTTGAAGAGGATGCTGAACCGGATGTTCCCAGATCCGCGGCCACAGCCTCCGGAGGACGGAACGGTGCGCCCGTGGCGGGACGGGAGAGCGTTTCCGGCGTTCTGCCACCTGTTTCCGCATCTCTCCTCGCGGGACGGGGAATCGAAAAGGCCCTCAGGTCTGTGCCCCCGGTCGCGCCGGCCGTCCCCTCTCCGGTTCCGGAGAAGACGCCGCTTGTCGTGATGCTCCCGAAAGAGACGCGCGTTCCGGCCGTTCCCGCGGCCGCGCGGACGATGGGGGTACCGCTCCGTGAAGGCGCGAAAACGTCCGTCTCCTCGCTTCCGTCTTCCGTCCCGGAAGCCGATGTTCCGTCGTATCTCGGAATATCGAACGCCTCTTCGTTCGTCTCGCACGATGTCTCGAAACACGCGGACGGAGAGAAGCCCGACGTGACGCCGTTCTCGGAGAAGACAATTCCGGATTACGACGTCATCGAACTGAAGGCCGACGACACCGTGACGAAGCTTCCGGAACTCGACGAACTGGAAGACGCGTCCGACGACAAGGGGGGCGACGAGATCGTCCTCCACCCGGTCCGGCCGGACTGGACCGAACACACCGTCAGGAGCGGCGAGACTCTTTCCGATATTGCGCTGAAATATGGAGTCCGAACCGATTCTGTCGTTCGTGCCAACGAACTCAAGAGTCCTGACCGACTTGCGGACAAGCAGCTTCTCCTCGTTCCGAATTCCGACGACGGAGTGGAAGCGACGCTCGAGGAGGTCAGAACGCGAAAGGCGCGGATCGCCGAGAAGCTGGATCAGGCGAAGCCGTTGCACGTCACGACGTACGTCGTGGGAGCCGGGGACAGCCTCTGGTCCATCGCGAACCGTTTCAATGTCGAAATCGATACGATCTTCGGTTCGAATCCGCTCAGGAATCCCGATGTTCTCAAACCGGGCATGGCACTGAGGGTCCCGAACCAGGACGGTATTTTCGTTACGATCAGAAAGGGCGAAACGGTCGACCAACTCGCGAAAAAATACAAGATTTCCGCGGCGAAAATTCGATCCGTCAACGCGGGAGCGGATCTCGCAATTCTCGTTCCGGGCAGGGAACTCTTCCTTCCGGGAGCGGCGCCCGAAGCGACGACGTCGGCCGATGACGATTCGAAGCCGGTCGTGAAGGCCGAGAAAAACGTTTCGCGGGGGTTCCGCTGGCCCCTTATCGGAAAGATCAACAGCCCCTTCGGCTGGCGTCGGCACCCGATTTCCCGAAGGCGTCAGTTCCATACGGGAATGGACATCAAAGGGCCGCGGGGGCGCGCGATCCATGCGGCGAAAGCCGGCAGAGTCGTCTACGTCGGCTGGATGAGCGGATACGGCCGGACGGTCGTCGTCAATCACGGGAACGGATATTCCTCGTTCTACGCGCACTGTCAGACACTCAACGTTCGTCAGGGACAGGCGGTCACTCCGAACAGCGTCATCGCGTCCGTCGGATCGAGCGGACGGGCGACTGGAACCCACCTCCATTTCGAGGTGCGATTGAACAACAGGCCGATCAATCCGCGGAAGTTGCTGCGCTAGGCAATTTGCTGCATGACATTCTAGGTTGAATTGGGGTACACTGGACCACGGAGATGTTCCGGCCTTCACGACACCGTGCGGGAGGAGAATCTCCATGGTCCTTATTCTTTTTCCCGTGTGGGGATGGAGGGCCTCTGGATGGCAAAGTTCGTGTTCGTTACGGGCGGTGTGGTTTCTTCCCTCGGAAAGGGCATTACGGCCGCTTCGCTGGGAGTGCTTCTGAAAAAGCGCGGGTTGCGCGTTTCGATCATCAAA
>CALFXN010000383.1 GCA_937957815.1 uncultured Synergistales bacterium | reverse complement strand
CGCGTCGAGCGTATCGAGGATCGACGCCGTCAATCGCCCGTACTCGGGATCGTCGCGGCGGCGCGGACGGTCGAACGGGACGGGGACCATCGCCGTGACGCGTCCGGGGCGCGCGGAAAACACCACGATCGTGTCGGCGAGGTAGACGGCCTCGTCGACGCTGTGCGTCACGAACAGGACGGTGTTCTTCCGGACCGAGCGGATCCGGAGCAGCTCCCGCTGCAAGAGGATCCGCGTGTGCGCGTCGAGCGCGCCGAACGGCTCGTCCATGAGAAGGACGTCGGGCTCCGTCGCGAGCGCCCGCGCGATCGCGACGCGCTGGCGCATGCCGCCCGAAAGCTCGTGCGGCAACGCCTTCTCGAAGGACGACAGCCCCACGAGATCCAGAAATTCCCGGGCGCGTTCGATGCGCTCGCACCCCGGCGCCCGTGCGTATTCAAGCCCCAGCGCGACGTTGTCCAGGACGTTTCGCCACGGGAGCAGGGAATACTCCTGAAACACCATGCCGCGCTCGCGTCCGGGACCCGCGATGGGGATCCCGCGATACTCCACGGTTCCGCCCGACGCATGTTCGAGTCCCGCGACGACGCGGAGCAGCGTCGACTTGCCGCACCCGGACGGGCCGACGATGCAGACGAACTCGTTCTCGCACGCATCGAGCGAGACTCCGTCCACGGCCGTCAGCGTCCCGCCGGAACGCTTCGGAAAGGTCACCGAAAGGTCCCGGACCGACACGACGGGAACAGCTTTCATCGGCTCAGGCGAACCCACTGGAACTTCCTTTCCTCGATCCGCCGGAAGCCGTAGTCCAGGAGCGCGCCGACGAAACCGATGCCTGCCATTCCGGCCACGACGACGTCCGTCCGCGCGAGCGTGTACGCGTGCGTGATGAGGTACCCCACGCCGGAGATGCTTCCGGGAAGCATTTCCGCGGAGACGAGACACATCCAGGCCAAGCCGAGCCCGACCCGGAGGCCGTTGACGATCGACGGCATCGCGCCCGGAAGGAGAATCGACCGGAAGATGTCGCGATCCGACGCCCCAAGCGTCCTCGCCGAGTCGATCAGGATCGTGCGCACGCCCCTGACGCCGTGGATGGCGCCGCTCAGGATCGGTTAGACGGCGCCGATGAAGATGATGAAGAGCATCGAG
>CALFXN010000382.1 GCA_937957815.1 uncultured Synergistales bacterium | reverse complement strand
CGGCCGCGTCGACGTCCGCGTAGAGCAGGATCGTCGCGCGCTTCGCGACCTTCGCGAGGTAGTAGAGCTTGTGTGCCCCGAAACGGAAGTCCGCCTCGAATGACGCGATCGTTTCGTCTTTTGTCGAGCCTCGCTGCGCCCACTCCTGGAAGGTCTTGTGTCCGTACCCCTCCTCGAGTTCCGCGAAGAAGACGATCGTCCCTCCGTCGCGGACGGCGCGCGCTGCCATGTGGATCGCCTTGTGCGCCTGGTACATGTTGATGTCTTTCGGGTAGCCGCCCGCCGAGACGAAGACGACGTCGGCCTGCCGGTCGAGCGGCGCGAAGTTCTTTTCGCGGAAGGTCCGGATGCCTTCGAGCCATGCGTCCTTCCAGTGGCCGCCGACGAGACGGATGATGTTCTTCCGGCTGTCGGAGACGCAGTTGACGATGAAGTGCAGCGGGCAGAAGCGCTCCACGGCCTCGATCATCTCGTCGCTCAGGGGGTTGCCCTCGACGACGCCGATGTCGACGCCGGGCCAGGTCATCATTTTGTGGTTGCTCATGACGGTCTCGCGCGCCGCGACGCCGGGGAGGATGCTCTTGCGCCCTCCCGCGAAGCCCGCGTAGTAGTGCAGCAGCACCTCGCCGATCGCGATGCGCATGTCCGCCTCCGCGACCTCCCGGCAGATCCGGAGTTCGTTGCCCGTGGAGAGCGTTCCGAGCGGGACGAGGTCGGGCGCGTCGCAATCGTGGTTGACGACCCTGTACGCCTTCGGGATGTCGGGTCCGAGAATCTGTCCGATTTCCTCCGCGTTCATCGCGCGGTGCGTCCCCGTCGCCACGACGATGACGACGGATTCGCGCGCGACGTCGAGAAGGTCGAGCTTCTTGAGGATCGGCGGCAGAAGTTCCCGCGTCGGCGTCGATCGAGTCATGTCGTTGACGATGATGGCGATCTTCTTCGGGGCGAGGCGCTCGACGATGTCCGAAAAGGGTTCCCCCGCAGTCGGCGTTTCGAGGAGGTCCCACGCCGCCTCCCAGAGATCCGCGACCGGTTCGCCGCCTTCCGGCTCCAGGACGTCGATGACGTTCCGGTCGGGAAGGTCGAACGCGACCGATTCATCTCCCCATTTGAGCGATACTTTCACTGGAGTCCCCTCCGTTTCCTCATGCCGGTCTCGCCCGCATCTGACGCTGTTGCTGCTTCTGCCAGAACCACACGGCGGCCGTCAGCCCAACCCCGATGATGTCGGTCACGGTTCCCGGGAAGATGAGGCAGATCGCACCCGCGAACATCGCCGCACGCTGGATCGGGTTCATCTTCACGTACAGGTAGTTCTGGAGCGAGGCGGCGAGCGCGATGACGCCGACGAAGCTCGTGATCGTCGACATGACGATGCTGAACGTCGTGCCGCCCTCGAGAAGCAGCTGCGGGCTGTAGATGAACGTGAACGGAATCAGGAATCCGGCGAGGGAGATCCGGAATCCCGCCCAGCCGACTTCGGAGGGGCGCTGTCCCGAGATTCCGGCCGCGCCGTAGGAGGCGATGGCGACCGGGGGCGTCAGGTTGGAGAGGCACG
>CALFXN010000381.1 GCA_937957815.1 uncultured Synergistales bacterium | reverse complement strand
CGGGTCACTGGAGAACGGAAAGTATTTCGAGCTGTCTTTCAGACTTCGTAACGAGCTGATTCCCGAGCTCGAGAAGCTCGCTCCGTATCTTCATTCGCTCGGTGCGTCCGCCGAAGGACGTGTTCAATAGCTTTTTTCGTGCGTTTTGGATGTCTGGTACAATGTTTTGCGTGCCGGAAAGAGGGTCGGACGACCGACATTCGCTTCAATGGGATTCTGGGGGGATAGGATAAGTGTCGTTGCGTAAGGGCCTGATTGTCTTCGTACTGCTCGCGTTCGGCGTGAATGCCGTCGTACTGGCGACGAGCGTCGACCAGCAGACGGTCTCGCGTCTCATGTCGGCGAACAAGCTCGGTCTTCTGTTTGCTCTCGCCTCGATCATCCTCGCATGGTTATGCGACGGATTCCGGTTCATTGCGATCGGCCGCGCCGCTGGGGAAAGGCTTTCCTTCAGACTTGGAATGACGCTGACGTTCCTGCACTATTTCGGCTGCGCCGTAACGCCGATGCAGAGCGGCGGGGGACCTTTCCAAGTGTATGTTCTCTACAAAAAGCGGGTTCCCATCGGCAAAGGAATCGCGATCACCCTCACGAGAACGCTCATGACGCTCCTGTTTCTCGGATTGACGGTTCCGGTCGCGGTTTTTCTTGAGCCGGAGATTCTTGAGGGAAGCCTTTTCCTGAAAGGGATTTTTTCGTATGTTCTCGTTTTTGTCCTCGTATCATGGATTTTCGTCATTCTGAGCATCGTCCGTCCGCGCCTGATCAAGCGGTGGATCCAGATGCTGATCCTCCGGCTGAAGCGTCTCGGTGTCGTGAAGCCGCTGAAAGTGCTTTCCATCATCAGAAGGATCAACCGGGAGATCGACAACTACAACGATAACTTTCACATGTTTTTTACGTCCGGATTGCCGTTTTTCCTTTTCGCGATCGGCCTTTCCGCACTCTATCTCTTCTTTCTTTTCTCCGTCCTTCCCTGCCTCGTCTGGGCCATCGGACTTCCGGTCAACTACGTCCAGACGCTTCTCGTTCAGGGTGTTTTCCTGTTCGTCCTGTATTTCATCCCGACTCCGGGTGCCAGCGGTTTCGCCGAAGGTGGCGGAGCCGCCCTCTTCCGTCTTTTGGTTCCATGGAACCTTGCGGGGATCATGGCCTTCTCGTGGCGTTTCTTCACCGAGTATATCGGAATTGCAGTCGGCGTCGCGGTCGCAGTCAGGCTTCTCGGATGGGGGATCTCCGAAGAGATCTACCGGGCGGATTCGGATCAGGACAGGGACTAAGGACTGATGTGGTTTCGAAAACAGCTTTTTCGTCTTCGCGGCGCCATCTGGGCCGCGTTCTTTTTCGTCGCGCTGCTTATCGCGTCGCCGACGACATCCGGAATCGCGATCGGTATTGTATCCGTGCTCGCGGGACAGGCGATTCGTTTCTGGGCTGCCGGGACGATCGGAAGATACCGGGGGGAAAGGGTATCGGCGGAGGAGCTTGTCACATGGGGACCGTACGCGTTCTGCCGGAACCCTCTGTATGTCGGGAACTTCTTCATCGGACTCGGTTGGGCGACGATCGCCGGGTGGGGAATCGCGCCGTTTTATGCCGGTGTTTTCTATCTCCTGTATGCGATCGGGATCGTCCCGCTCGAGGAAAAATTTCTTCTCGATACGTTCGGGGACGAGTATGCCCGATATCGAAGCAAAACACCAAAGTTTCTTCCTCATCTGCCTTCTGCGGGAGAACGGACCGGTCCTTTCAGTCTGTCGGTTCTTGTTCAGAGCGAGCGATATTCGGTTCTCGTGACGCTCTTCGGAACGATCCTCCTTTGTCTCAGAACGCTGGTCTGACGGAGGCGGCGAAGGCCGCCCCTCGTCAGACCAGCTCCATGATACCGCCGTACAGTCGCTGCCACGTGTCGTCGTACACCTTCTTCGGCGGGAGCGGATGGTCCGCGAGTCCCTGCCTGATCGCCGCCTGTGCGACGGCCTCGGCGATCCTGGGAGCGACCTCGTCGGAGAAGAGATCCGGAATGATATGTCGTTCCGTCAACCTGCGCCGGTCGACGATTTCAGAAAGGGCCTTTGCCGCTGCCAGGAGGATTTTGTTGTCGATCCCGCGCGCGCGAACGTCGAGAAGTCCTCTGACGAGCCCGGGGTAGACGTGGAGGTTCGGCATCGCATTGGCCGAGCCGGAGAGTCCGGCGGCATAAACGACGATGCCGGAGCGAAGGGCTTCCTCTTCCTGCATCTCCGCCTGCGGCATGGACAGCGCGAAGAAAATCGCCCCCGCGTTCATATTCCGGAGTTGTTCCGGTTCGATGTGTCCGCGGCTCGACAGACCTATAAGGACATCGGCTCCCGGAAGGGCGACGTCGACGGAACCGGAAAGTCGTTCCGGATTCGTCCGTTCCGCGATTTCTTTCTGAACGACGTTCATCGAACGATTCCCCGGCGAAAGAATCCCGGCGCTGTTGAGAACCACGACGTTTCCGGCCCCGGCTTCGGTGAGAAGATCCGCAACGGCGATTCCTGCGGCCCCGGCGCCGAAAACGACGATTCGGACGTCGGAGAGCTTCTTTCCGACGACTTCGAGCGCGTTTGTCAGCGCCGCGAGGACGACGACTGCGGAACCATGCTGATCGTCGGAAAAGACCGGTATGTTGAGGCGCTTCTGTAATTCGCGCACGACGATAAACGTGGCAGGGGACGACACGTCCTCGATGTTTATGGCGCCGAATGTCGGCGCGACCATTTCCGCGAACCTGACGATATCGTCGTCGCTTTTCGCGTTGACGCACAGCGGTATGGCGTTGACATCCCCGAACGTCTTGAACAACAGGCACTTTCCCTCCATGACGGGGAGGGCTGCGTCGGCTCCGATTCTGCCGAGTCCGAGAACGGCCGAACCGTCGGAAACGAGGGCTATCCGGTTGCCGCGTCCCGTGAGTTCGTAAGACATCGAGCGGTCGTTCTCGATCTCTTTTGCGGCAAAGGCTCCCCCGAGAACGTATGCGATGCCGATGTCACGTTCGTTCCGGATATTCATCGTGGGGTAGATCCGAATTTTGCCGTGTGCTTTCCGGTGCGCCTCCAGCGCGGCGTTTCTGTCGATCGTATTCATGGGATCCCCGGCTATTTGAAAAGCGGGAGCAGTGTCTTGAATTCAGAAGTGCCGGCGCAGCCCAGCAGACGGTAAACGACGCTTTCGACGGGAAGTACGAGTGCTCCTGCCGAGCGGGCCTGTTCAAGCGCGAGCGAGGCGTGCAGGGGATCTCTGCTCCCGCACGCGTCCGCCGCGAGAACGACGGGAAGATCGCGTTCCCGCATGTCCAGGAGCGTCGAGAGGATGCAGATGTGCGATTCGATGCCGAAAAGAATGGTTACGGGGCGGGTCGAATCGAAGAAGAAGGCGTCGAAGCCGGGAGCGTCACAACAGGAAAAATGTTTTTTTTCGAATACGGGACATCCGGCGGTCACGTCCCTCAAATCCGGTATTGTAGGTCCGATCCCTTTCGGATACTGTTCTGTTATCTTGACCGGTATCTTCAACTCTCGCGCGACGGTACAGAGGATACGTGCGTTTTTTCGGACGGAATCCTGGCCGCTGATCGAAGGAAGCAGACGTTCCTGGATATCGACGAGAAGCATCTGGACGTCTGTTTGCGAAGCTCTGAATAAGCGCGTCATCGGAACACCTCCGGAAAAAGATTGCGTTACTTTGTGAGGCTATTGTAATATACCCCTTCACAGCGGGACAATTTATGCTATGCTTCAAACGAGAATTGTACGGAGGTAGATAGATGACGCGAGCTCGGAACGATCGTGAGAAGGAGCGGTGGACTGTAGGAGAGATACTCTCCGCCATGTCCGGAGCGGATTATCCCGATTATGTCCTTGGGACGATCGAAGTGATACAGCGATGGATGGCGGATGTCATTGGAAGCGATCAGTTTGTCCACGACGCGGATCCTCTCGCATCGCTTTTTGAAGGATCCATGGAAGTCGATATAGAGCGTCTGTTTTCTCAACTCGAATGGGTCGAACGGCATGCGGATCTCCTGCCGAATACGAGACGTCCTCAGGGAAAGCCCGATGTCGTCGTAGTCAACGCCGGACCGTCGGATTTCGAGGACAGCGTCAGAATGGCAATCGATTATGCCTCGCTTTTCGCGCGGGGAGTGTGCCGTCGCGTGTGGATGCTCAGCGATAGTTTCATCATCGGAGATATCCTCCGGTATTCCGCTCATATCCGGGCGCTTTCGGAGCAAGGGGTCGCGTTCCGTTTCCTGCTCGTAACCCCATGGGGATGGACGGAAATCCCGCTGATCGCCGAGATGCCGGGGTCGAACAGGTTGACGTGGAGAAATGCGGCGAAGGGCCCTGAAAGCGCTTCGAACGCGAGCGACGAGGACCGAAAAGTTTAGCGAACCTTTCGTTTGACGGAACCGGAATGGGATGCTACAATCTTCGCCGTTCGGGGCGTAGCGCAGTCTGGTGAGCGCGCTTGGTTCGGGACCAAGAGGTCGGAGGTTCGAATCCTCTCGCCCCGACCATAATCAGTATAAAAGTCCGGTTCGACGGAACCGGACTTTTTGTATTGACTAAGTCTGACTATTGCCGTATAGTTACGAAGGGTGAGATGGATGTCGCACAAGGTCGTAGCGCAGAACAGGAAAGCACGCCATGATTATTTCATCCTGGAAACCTTCGAGTGCGGCATTGTCCTTACCGGCACGGAGATCAAGTCGGTCAGAGACGGCAGGTTGAACCTGAAGGACGGATACGCCGTCGTCGACAAAGGCGAATTGTGGCTTTCGGGAGTCCATATTTCTCCGTACGAAAAGGGAAGCTACTATAACCACGAACCAGAACGCGACAGAAAGCTCCTTGTGTCGAAGCGCGAGATTATCCGCCTTCAGAGCAAGGTGCGGGAGAAGGGGCTTACACTTGTTCCCCTTTCCGTCTATATCAAGGAGAACAGGTGGGCGAAGGTCGAAATCGCACTCGCGAAGGGCAAGACTCTCTACGACAAGCGCGATGACATCGCCGAGCGGGACGTGAAGCGGGAGATTGAGCGGACCGCCCGCAGAAGAAACAGGGGAGAATAGGGGGCGACTGGTTTCGACGGCAAGTCGGATGGTCTGGAAGGGCGGGTCGAGGACCCCGCAACCTCGATAAACGGCGGGAACCCAACAAACGTCAACAACGATTACGCTCTGGCCGCCTAGCGCGGTCACGTTGCCGCCGGGCCTTCCATCGGCTCGGTGAGCGGCGTCACAAAAGATGGATGCTTCGTCGGGGGTGTCTCCGATCCGGCGGAAAAGACTCAGGGGGCTTGGGACGAGGAATCCTGTTTCCGGGAGTCTGAGTCCGACATTAAAACGGAAACTACACCCGTAGAGCTTCCATGATCGGCCCTTGTCGGACCGGGGTTCAATTCCCCGCGCCTCCACCATTTAGAAAAGACAAACCCGTCTCTCTGGGGTCATTCTCCGGGG
>CALFXN010000380.1 GCA_937957815.1 uncultured Synergistales bacterium | reverse complement strand
CGCAGGTGGGACATGACTGTCGCGTCGGACGGTACGCTTCCGTGATGCCCTCGGTCAACATCTCGGGGAACGTTTCAGTGGGCGACGCGGCTTTCCTCGGCGTCAAGGCGACGATTCTTCAGGGATTGTCCGTCGGAGAAGGCGCGATCGTCGGGGCCGGAAGCCTCGTCATTTCCGACGTCCCCGCGGGATGCACCGTTCTCGGGAACCCGGCCCGGATCGTGAAACGACCGGCTGAATAGGGAGCCTCGATGAAAATAGCGCTTCTTTCCAACATCACGATCGAAAGCATCGCATCGAAATACCGCTCGGAAACCGGCGACGATGTTTTCGTCCCGCGCGGATACAACACGTGGATGCAGGAGCTCGTCACCCCCGAGTCGGAGATGTACGCCTTCGCCCCCACGCTCGTGTTCGTCCTGCTCGACGGACAGGAACTCATCCCCGACGCGTGGGACGCGGAAAAAGCGATCCAGGCGATCGATTCGACCCTCGGTATTCTCACCGCCACCGCGGAGGCTCACCGGGGAATGACGTTCGTGGTCTCGACGCTCGACATTCCGCACCGTGTCCTTGCGCCGCTCGCGTCGCCCCGCATCGAGGAAACGCTGCGTTCCCGCTGGAGGGAAGGCCTGGACAGAGCGGCCCTTCCGGCGCTGGACCTCTCGGAGATCGTCGCGACGCTCGGACGGTCGCAGTGCTACAGCCCGAAGATGTGGTATCTCGGCGGACTTCGCTTCTCGCAGCCGGGGGAACGCGCCATCGTCAGGGAACTCCGAAGGATTCGGAACGCCCTCGCCGGATCAAGAAAAAAGCTTCTCGCCCTCGACCTCGACAACACGCTCTGGGGCGGCGTCGTCGGTGAAGACGGCGTCGGTGGGCTCGACCTCGCTCCGACCGGATCGGGCGCACGATATTACGATTTCCAGAAGCGCGTCAGGGACCTCCGGAATATGGGCGTCTTGCTTGCCGTCGTCTCGAAGAACACTCCGCAGGACGCCCTCGACGCGATCCGCACCCACCCGCACATGCTGCTTCGCGAGGACGACTTCGTCTCCCTGATGATCAACTGGCAGCCGAAGCCCGAGAATCTCCGGCAAATCGCCGCGACGCTCAACATCGGACTCGACTCCTTCGTGTTCATCGACGACAGCCCGATCGAACGCGAGGCCGTCCGGACGGCGCTTCCAGAGGTCGCCGTTCCGGACTTCCCTTCCGACACGAGCACGCTCGAATCGTTCATCTCGGATATGAGCCGGGATTTCTTTCTGCTCCCCAGGGCGACGGACGAAGACGCGGACAAGACGGAAATGTACCGGGCCGAAGCGAAACGCGAAGGCGAAAAGACGAACTTCGGCACGCTCGAAGACTTCCTCGCCTCTCTCGACATGGAACTCACCCTCTCTCCCCTTTCGGCGCGCGACATCCCGCGAGCGGCGCAGCTCACGCAGAAGACGAACCAGTTCAACACGACGACCCGGCGCTATACGGAGGCCGATCTCGCCCGGATGTCGGCCGATCCGTCATGGTTCATCCGGATCGGCTCCCTCAGGGATCGTTTCGGCGACCTCGGACAGATCCTCCTCCTGATCGCGCGTATCGAAGGGGAAAAGGCGACGATCGACACATTCCTGATGAGCTGCCGAACCATGGGGCGGGGAGTCGAGAACGCTGCCGTCGCCGAAATCGAAAGTGAACTAGATCGGAAGAGCACACGTCTGAACTCCAGTCACGTGGCCTTATC
>CALFXN010000379.1 GCA_937957815.1 uncultured Synergistales bacterium | reverse complement strand
TACGATATAAGGCCACGTGACTGGAGTTCAGACGTGTGCTCTTCCGATCTGCCGGATGCCTGTGCGACTGCACGGAATCCTGTCCGACCGGAGCGCTCGGGAAAGAGGGCGGCAGAATTTCTTTCGACCTCGGCCGCTGCCTGTTCTGTAGGGAATGCGAGGAGGCCTGCCCGAACGGGGCGATCGCCTTCACGCGGAATTACCGCCTCGCCTCCGCGTCCCGGGAGGGGCTCGTCGTGACCGGAGACGACCTCCCGATGTCCGGCGCCGCGAACCCCGAGGCTGCGGACATTTACGGGCGCGTCTTCTCGCTGCGCGTCGTGAGCGCGGGGGGGTGCGGCGCGTGCGAAGCGGACACGAACGTCCTCAACACGCTCGCGTGGGACCTGGGGCGCTTCGGCGTATCGTACGCCGCGTCACCGAGACACGCGGACGGGATGCTGCTGATCGGTCCCGTTCCGGAGAACATGGCCTACGCCGTGAAGGATACCTACGACGCGATCCCGGATCCGAAGTTCGTGATCGCGGTCGGAGCGTGCGCGATCTCCGGGGGGATGTATGCCGCGAGGCCGGAATGTCTCGCGGGGCGCGAAACGATCGTTCCCGTCGATCTCTTCATTCCCGGATGTCCGCCGCACCCTCTGACGATCCTCGACGGAATCCTTCGTTTTCTCGGGAAAATCCGCGACTGACCATCCGGAAGTTCGGATCGTCTTCGTGCCCGCCTGCGACTGTTTCGTCGCGGCGGGTTTTTTTGTCGTTCGTGCCTGGGCATTGACAAAACACTCCGGGACGGGGTAGCATACGAGCATGTTCGTGCCACGGATAAAAAATTCGCCAGGTGAAAAAACATGGATGATCAAAACGCTTCGATCCGCGTTCTCGACAGGGCATTCGCCATTCTGATGTACATGGCCGACGAAAAGCGGCCCGTAGGTGTAACGGAAATCGCGGTCGCGACCGGACTGCCGAAGGCGACCGTATACCGGATTCTTTCGAGCCTCGAGAATATCCGCGCCGTCGTGACGAAGGGGCGGGAGTACGCGATCGGCCCGACGATGCTCCTGTTCGCCGACGCATACCGCGTCCGGACCGTGATTTCGGAAGTCGCGCGTCCGCTCCTGCTCGAACTCCGCGACGAAACGAAGGAGACCGTCCATCTGTTCGTGTTCGAGCGCGGGGAGCTGTTCTACCTCGACAAGCTCGAAAGTCCGTTCCAGGTGCGGATGCACTCCCGCGTCGGGGTCCGGGGCTCCCTGACGAATCTCTCCGCGGGGAAGGCGATTCTCGCGCTCCTTTCGCCGGAGGATTGCAGGGGGCTGAGCGAGACGCTGCATCCCGAACTGCTTTCCGAACTGCGTGACGTGCGGAGCCGCGGCTACGCGGTGGACGACGAACAGAACGAGGCCGGGTTGCGCTGCGTCGGCGCCGCCGTCACGGACGAACTCGGGAGGCCTATCGGGGCCGTGAGCGTTTCGGCTCCGGTCTACCGTTTCCCCTCGTCCATGGTACAGGAACGCGGTGAACGCGTCCGGGCCGTCGCCCTCGCGATTACGGAAAAGCTCGTGGATTTCGAACGTGTGCCGATGCCTGTGCCCGTACGGGCACAGAGATAAGAAGGAGGCTGGAAAAAATGTTGCCAACGAACAAGCTTGTCATGATTCCGGGACCGACCCCGGTGGTGCGCTCCATTCAGGATCAGATGGCGCGCGAGACGGTTGCGTTCGGGGACGCGGCGTTCGTCGCCGATTTCAGGGATGTCCTTACGGACATGAAGGCCATGTGGAAGTGCTCGGGAGAGGCGTTCGTCGTCGCCGGGTCCGGCACGATGGCGATGGAAATGGCCGTCGCGAACATCACGAAGCGCGGCGACAGGATCCTGATCTGCTCGAACGGATTCTTCGGCGACCGGTTCATCGACATGTGCAAGCGCAAGGGGCTCGAGACGGACGTCCTTTCCGTCGAATGGGGGACGAGCGTGACGCCCGAACTGGTCGACGCGAAGCTCTCCGAAAAGAAGTACGATGTCGTCACGGTGACGCATGTCGAGACATCCACCGGCGTCGCCGCTCCGGTCGCGAAGATCGGCGAGATGCTGAAGAAAAAACACCCCGACGTTCTCTACGTCGTCGACGGCGTGGCCGCCACGGGCGGCGTCGAGCAGTACGTCGATCCGATGGGAATCGACGTTCTTCTCTCCTGCTCGCAGAAGGCGTTCGGCGTCGCGCCGGGGCTCGCGCTCCTCTGGGCGAGCGAGCGGGCCGTCGCGAAGCGCAAGTCCATGGCCGACATTCCCGAATCCTACGTGGACTTCGAGAAGTGGCTTCCCGTCATGCACGATCCGAGCAAATACTGGGGAACCCCCGCGATCAACCTGATCTGGGCCCTCAAGGAATCCATCCGGATCATGAAGACCGAAGGCCTTCAGGAACGGTTCGACCGCCATGTGCGTCAGGCAGCGATGTTCGACGCAGCGCTCGAATCGATCGGATTCGAGGTTGCCGCGAAGAACCCCTGCCGGGCTCCGACGCTGTCCGTCTATCTGTATCCGAAAGGATCGAACCTCGATGACGCAGCCTTCCGCAAGGCGCTGGCCGAAGAGGGAGCGCAGACCGCCGGATGCCTCGGAGCCTATGCGGGCAAGGGGTTCCGGATGGGACACATGGGCAACGTCGACAAGCACGTTCTCGTATCGGCGATCGCCGCGGTCGAGCGCGCATGCGTCAGGTGCGGCTATTCGATCGAGTTCGGCAAGGCCGTCGGAACGCTTCAGAAAGGCCTCGTGAAGGAATAACGCATAACGCATTCCCCGGGGGACTGAGAGCCTCCCGTCGGGAAGAGAGCACAGAGCGAACCACCTCCTGAAAACGACGAAGGACCTCCGAATACCGGAGGTCCTTCGTCGTTTCGTGTGCCGTGCGTTTCGGGAACGCCGGGGTTACGGGGTTTTCGGAACGCGCGAGAGGGCGCGCCGGAGGAGCTCGATGTTCTGTGGGTCTTTTTCAGTGTCGAGCATCCGTTCGAGGCTATTCCGCGCGACCGGCGAAGAGTCGACCCCCTTGGCGAGCGCGCGAATCATTTCGCCGCGCACGAGGTCGTTCTTTTCGGTTTGCGCGTTTTCGGCGATGGCCGCTATTGCCGCGTCGTCGATCCCGCGGGAGGCGATGCTCCGCACGACCGCGCCGCGCACCTCGGGAACCTTCTCGCTCGCGAGCGAGGAGAGGAGCAGTTCGCCGGTCCGCGCGTCCGGCATCCGGCGGAGCGCCGTTGCCGCGGCGGCGCGCGTCGCCGTGCTCTCCGACGCCATATAGGACCGGATGCGTTCCGCGGCTGCCGGGTCTCCCGTGTTGCCGAGGGCCTTGAGTGCGACGCGAAGGTCCGGTCCCTCTTTTTCGGGAATCGCCGAGAGGAGATCTGTCGTGACGGAAGATGCCGCCGGGTCGCCGTTCGTCCGCAGCGTCGAGGCCACCGCTCCGAACGCGAGGAGCGCCGTGCGCGAGAGGTCGGCGACGTTCGGGTCGCCTTCCTTTCGCGCGATCGACCAGAGCCCGTCGCGCGCCCCGGATGTGGGGCGCGCGACGCCGCCGAGCGCGATGATCGCCCGGATCGCGTTCATGTGCGACGCGTCCGGATTCACGGCGATCGCGAGAAGCGCCAGTTGTGCCGCCGGCGTGCCGCTCGTGCCGAGAACGTCCATGAGCGCGGCCTGAATAGAGTCGTCCGTGCCCGGTGCGAGAATGCGCGCCGCTACGGCCGACGCGAGTTCCGGATGTTCGCGGAGCTGCGCGATGAGATCGTCGAACGTCTCCCGGTTGTGGCGATCGAATCGGTCGAGGGATGCGGAAAACCTCTTCGCGACTTCATCCGCGTCGCCCGAAACTTGCGTCGCATCCGAAGTCGCGGTTCCTTGCGTCCCGCTGCCCGAGATCGCGACGAGCGTTCGTGCGCCCGACGAAGGCCTTTCAGGGTGATCGGCCTTCTGTACCGCGGCGATTCCGGCGAGGGTGGCCGGAACCACTGCATCTCCGGGAAGCCTCCTCAGCGAGAAGAGGAGGCTCGATCCGAGCAGCGGAGAACCGCCGCTGAACGCGGCGAGGGATTCTCGGCCCTCGGCGGACTCGATCCACAGCGTCGGCGAGAGGCGCGCGAGCGTGTCCGACGAGAGAACGTCGACGCTCATCGGCGCGGGGAGCGCGAGATAGTGGAGCTTGCTCTTCCGGATCGCCCCGTCGGATGTCCGCTCGTACCGGGCTTCGTACGATCCGGTCGCGTGTTCCTCGCGCGTGGTCCACGAGCCCGCGTCGCCCGAAACGACGATCTGCATCGCGCGGAGCGTCTCCCCGAGGACGGTGCGCTCGTTTTCGGAGAGCGTCGGGGGCAGCCGGATCGATTCGATGGTCCCATTCTTCGCGAAGAGCGCGGAGAACGGGAGCGAGAAACGGCCGCGCATCTCGGGACGGACCGCGCCGAAGATCTCGCACGAAACCGGAAAGAAGCGCAGTCCCGCGAGAACCGAGTCGGCGTCGGTCGAGAGAACCCGCATGTTCAGGACGCCCGAGATATGGAGTGCCGGAGGAACGGGAGCGTCCGGAGACGCTCCCGTCGTGACGGTGCTCGTGACGTCGACTTCGTAGCGCGCACCGCTTTCCTGCGACCAGGCGAAGGACGTTGCGGCGCGGGAAGATTGTAGTCGCTCCGGCGATTCGGCCGGAACGCGGATGTCCGCTTTTCCGAAGACGAAAACCGCGATTGCCAGAAGGAACGCGATAACGGCGCTGTGACGTCGCATGGATTGAACCGGCTTCCGCTACTTCAGCGGGACGGTCACCGACTGGTGTTTATCGAGCAATGTGTCGGTCTTCGAGTAGGGCGACCAGCTCACGAGCGTCCATTCCGCGTCCTTCGTGCACGGTTTGCAGATGATCCACCACTTGCAGCACCACGGATACCCGACATAGATCACGATCTCGCCCTTCGGGCCGGTCAGCGTGTAGCCGACCTTTCCGTCGAGCGTTCCGGTGAGCTGCGTCGCGCCCGCGTCTGTAGCGATCGTTCCGCCGAGCGTCGTTCCGAGGTCGAACTTGATCAGGTGGAGATTCCCCCGGACGCCGGCCTTCGCGACGAACGCGTCGACGCCCGCGGAGACGTACGTTCCGATATCGACGAACGGCGATACGGTCCCGTTGAAGGCCGAACCGACGTTCACGGCCGCCTTGAAGCCCAGCGCCCCGCTCACGCCCGCGCTCACCTT
>CALFXN010000378.1 GCA_937957815.1 uncultured Synergistales bacterium | reverse complement strand
AGCGCCAGAATGTCCTGGCGCCGGATCATATCCACAAGATCATCGACACGTACCGGGGCCGAAAGGAAGAGGATCGCTACGCCCGCCGCGTTTCGATGGAAGAGATCGAAGAAAACGGCTACAACCTGAACATCACGCGCTACATCAACACGCAGCAGGCGGAGGAGGCGATAGACCTGCGAGCGGTCAACGCCGATCTGGCCGCGCTGACAGAGGATATCGAGAAGGCGAGGAACAAACACAACGCGTTTCTCGAGGAGCTGGGCTTGCCGCTCTTGTAGCGGTTGGAGCTTTCATACCGCTCCCCATCGCCGACAAGCCGCGAAGAAGCCATCCAACAGGGGTATCCGAAAGGACTGTCGGCTATGGAGAGCAATCGTAGCGGTCGCCTCCCTCCAGGCCGCAGAGGCGCATTATGCCCCGGCGTCACAGCCCCATCGCGGCGCGGAGCTTCGCGAAGACGTCCGTGTTGTCGTACGAGCCGCGAAACAGTTCCTGCCCCACACCGACCGCCGATACGGGCATCGGAGCGCCCGTATGCACAAACGTCGTCCAGCCGATCCCCGCCTTGCGGCCGAGGATCTTCGTCGCGGCTGCGGTGAGCGGATCGTATTCGCTGTACTTCCGGTACATCTCCTTGCCCGCAGCTCTGCCCCGAAGCCCCGTCACGCTCTGCGCGAAGGCCTCGCGAAGTTCGCGGACATCCGTCCCGTCGAGCGCGACGCCGTCTGTTGCGCCGCGACCTTCCCCGAATCCGGCCGGATAGCGGAAGCCGAAGAACGCCGCGAGGTCGCCCGCGACGTCGACGAAGCGGGCCTTCCGGGCGTCGTGCGTCCGGATATAGTTCGCCATGAACGAGTCGAAGCGCAGGTGCGAACTCCTCTGCCGCGCCAGAACGGAATGGAGGCGTTCCGTTCCGGCGGCCGCGTCGACGGACATCCCGCCCGTTTCGTGATCGCCGAGGATGACGACGAGCGTTTCGCGCGCATGCTTGCGGTAAAAATCGTACGCGATGCGGACCGCGTCGTCGAAAGCGACCGTCTCCCGGACGGCCGTCGCCGCGTCGTTGGCGTGACAGGCGAGGTCGATCTTTCCCCCTTCGACCATCAGGAAAAAGCCGTTCGGATTGTCGAGAAGCTCGATTCCCTTCGCGGTGAACGCCGCGAGCGATGTTCCGCCTTCCCTTCGGTCGATGTCGTAGGGCGTCGCACGCTGGACGGCGAAGACTCGGCCGGACGACGCGTCCAGGGCGTCGAAGTCCTCCCGCGTCTCCGTCACGCGATACCCCGCGTTGCGGATCGCGCCGAACGCGTCGGGGCGGTCTTTTTTCTGTCCCTTCGGCCGCCGGAGCCCGCCTCCGGCGAAGTAGTCGACGCCGCTTCCCGCGATCTGGAGCGCGATGTCGTAGTACGCGCTCCGCGAGACGGAATGCGCGTAGAAGGCCGCGGGCGTCGCGTCGTCGAGCGTTGAGGACGAGACGACGCCGGTCTTCATTCCGGCAGCCTTCGCAAGCTGCGTGATGCTCCGGAGGGTTTGTCCCTCCGGGTCGACGGCGAGGCGCCCGGCCGTGGTCTTTCGCCCGCACGCGAACGCCGTGGCGGCGGCGGCCGAGTCCGTGACGCGCCCGTCGGCGTCGTGCGTCGCGCAGACGCCCCGTACGGGGAGGGAGTTCATCAGGAGTCCGCCGGTCTTCCGCCCCGAGGCCTCCCGTTCGCCCGCAGCGAAGAGTTCCGCGGCGGTTCGTTGCCCTTCGGCCATGCCGTCGCCGATCATGAGAAAGACATATTTCGCCCTGGCCGCCGCGAAGGCGGACGATGCCGAGAGCGCACACAGGACGAAAACGACCAGAAGGAAAACACTCCGGCGCCGCTGCGCCGACGCGCGGTACAACCGTGCGGACACGAACATCACCTCGACGGTCTGTCCGGATTTCTCGGGACGGCTCGTCCCGGCCCGGTTTTCCGAACTATAGCAGATCGTCGTGGCGATGTCTCGGATGCGGATGTCCCGGATACGTCACCGCATCTCGTGTGCAGGCGTTGATTCTTCCTCCGGAAGCGGGTCGCGCGAGTACGCGAACGCGCCGACCGCGGCCGTCAGCGGCGCGACGAGAACGAGTCCGAAACTTCCGACGAGCGTGTGGAGAAATTCGGCGGCCGTGTAATTCATGTTGAAGACGTTGACCAGCGGAATTCCCTGCCCCATGAAAACCATGAGCATCGTCACGTAGCTTCCGGAGTAGGCCAGCAAGAGCGTCGTCGTCATCGTACCGATCACGGAGCGACCGATCCGGATGCCGGAACGGAAGAGTGCGGTTGCGCCGATCCCCGGCGTGTGGACCGCGATCTCCCGGAGTGCGGCGGACAGATCCATCGCGAGATCCATGACCGCTCCGGACGATGCAAGAAAGATCCCCGAGAGGAAGATCCTCGTGAGGTCGAGGAAGCCGAAGCCCGAGTAGAGCAGCGTTTCCGAGAAGGGACGCACCGCGCCGTGAAGCCGGAACGGCGGCGCGATGGCGAGCGCGAGCGCGCCCGTGAGGACGAGGCCGACCGTCGCGCCGCAGAAGGCGACGAATCCCTTCAGACCGAGCCCCGCGACGAGGAAGACGATGACGGCCGTCAGGGCGGTCACGACCGCGAGGCTCACGAGCAGCGGATCCCACCCCTTCAGGAAAAGCGGGATCACGAGCTTCCAGACCGCGAGCGCCGTGAAGAGAAAGCTCAGGAGCGCCTGGAACCCCGCGAATCCGCCGA
>CALFXN010000377.1 GCA_937957815.1 uncultured Synergistales bacterium | reverse complement strand
GTCCCGCGCTCATGAAGGAAGCGCTCCAGAGTTCGGGGATCGAGGATCTGACCGAATACGAGTCCGAAGCGTACGATATCGCCGCCTGTTCGATCGCGAAGCTTCTCGATACGGAGAGCCGTGACCGGCTTCCGTTCATATCGACCTATTGCCCCGCGGTTCTCCGCCTGATCCAGATCAACTTTCCGGAACTCGTCGGCCGCATCGTTCCCGTCGAGTCTCCGCTCGAGATTGGCGTGGCGCTCTGGAAGAACCGAACCGGCCGAGACGATCCCGTCACGATGGCGGTTCCGTGCCCCGCGAAGACGACGCTTGTCCACGCGCCCGAGGGGCGCGAGAGAAGCACGATGACGTATTCGATATCGGTTCGCAGGCTCGTTCGCGACATTCTCGCCGGGAGTCCGAAGGTCGCGGGAGCGCTCCCGACGCAGCTGAATCGGAGATGGCTCCTGTGGTCGGTTTCGGGCGGGGAGTGCCGTCACGTCGAATCGTTCTCCGAACGGCAGTTGACGACGATATCCGTCTCGGGACTCCGGAACACGAAGGATCTCCTGACGGAACTCGAACTCGGGCGACTTTCCGGCGTCGATTATATCGAGTGCCGGGCATGCGACCTCGGGTGTATCGGCGGTGTCGGGACGTCCGAGTCGCGGTTTCTGTCGCAGCTTCGTCTCGACAGCATCAAAATCGACTGGAACCCGACCGAGGATGAGCGTCGCGTCGCCGCGGACGGGTTCGCCTCGGATATCTGGAAACTCGAGAAACCGGTCAGGCCGAAGCAGCGTCTTCCTCTGGCGGAAAACCTCAAGGAAGCGATGGATCGACTCAGGACAATGAACGCGATTTTTTCCGAGTTGCCGCATATCGATTGCGGCTCGTGCGGCAGACCATCGTGCAGGGCGATGGCCGAGGATATCGTCCGCGGGCACGGCGAGACCACCGACTGTATCTTCAAGCTTCGGGAGCGGATCTTCAGCCTGAGCGCCGAAATCCATTCCCTTTCGGGTAAGATTCCGCATACGTTCAGGTCGCAGGTGATTCACGATCATGAAGATCAGCGATTTATCTGAGCTCCAGGATCTCGAGGTCATCGTCCCTGGAAATCCCGATCGGGAAATTACGGGCGGGGTCGCCGGGGATCTTCTGAGCTGCGTCATGGCTGAGGCGGAGCCGGGAATGATCTGGGTTACGATCCAGGTCCACGTCAACGTCGCGGCCGTCGCGGTTCTCAGGGATGTGTCCGGGATCGTTCTCGCGTCCGGGCGGAAGCCGAATCCCGATCTCGTCGAAAAGTGCAGGGAGGAATCTCTCTTTCTCGGCGTCTGTTCACGGAAGGCGTTCGATGCGTGCGTCGCCCTTCACGCGTTGGGAGTTCGCGGAGACGCATGAACGGAAACGTGGTCCGTCCTTTCCGGGCCGATCTTCATATTCATACGGTTCTGTCGCCCTGCGGGGAACTCGAGATGGGGGCGCCGGACATCGTCGCGCGGGCGCTCGAAGAGCGGCTCGATGTGATCGCGATCACGGATCACAACGCGGCGGACAATTGTCCGGCCGTCATCGGCGCGGCGAGTGGAACGCCGCTCGTCGTTCTTCCTGGAATGGAAGTCCAGACCGCGGAAGATATTCACATCGTCTGTCTGTTCGAAACCTGCGAACGGGCGTTCGATATGCAACGAACGCTTTGGCTCCGGATGCCCGGAGTCCGGAATCGTCCGTCGGTTTTCGGGGAACAGATCGTCGTCGACGCGGAAAACAACATCGTTCGCGAAGAGGAGATTCTTCTCGTTCAGGGTGTCGGGTATTCGGTCGACGAGGTCGCGGATCTCGCGCATCGTATCGGAGGAATCGCCTTCCTCGCTCATGTCGATCGCCCGTCGTTCGCATATCCGGCGGTTCTCGGCCCACTCCCCGCGGAGTTCCCGTCGGATGCGGTCGAATTCTCGCGCTGTCTCGGCGCGGACGATGCGACGCGGCTTCGCGGAGAATATCCGCATCGGACGATTCTACGTTCGTCCGATGCGCATCGTCTCGGTGACATATCGTTCTCGTACGGAACCACGCTCATGCTTCGCTCAGCGTGCTTTCAGGAACTCCGGCTCGCTCTTTCCGGATCGGAGGGAAGAGCCGTCCTCTGGCCCTTCGGCGACGAGGCGCGATGACGCGACTCGAGCTCGCCGATGACGTCGGTGAAGGTGACCCCCGATGCTATAAGGGCGACGAACGTGTGATAGACGAGATCGGCCGCCTCCGATACGATCCGCTCCCTGTCGCCTGAAACGACGGCGAGAGCGGTTTCGACTCCCTCCTCGCCGACCTTCTGCGCGACGCGGGAAAGGCCTTCCGCGATCAGACGCGCGGTGTAACTCTCCGATACGGGGGCGTCCTTCCGTGACGTGAGATAGCCGTAGAGTCGCCCGACGAATGTCGGATC
The DNA here is from genome assembly GCA_937957815.1 of uncultured Synergistales bacterium. Taxonomy (GTDB): domain Bacteria; phylum Synergistota; class Synergistia; order Synergistales; family Aminobacteriaceae; genus CALFXN01. Next base: position 4,501 of record CALFXN010000377.1, on the reverse strand, counting down.
GGCGGAAGACGAGGAACCGAACCGCCTGTGAAAGCAGGTTCGTTCGCCGGTGTGGCAGGTCGGCCCGAGGGGGCGCGCGCGCACGAGGACCGTATCCCCGTCGCAATCCAGGAACATTTCCGTGAGAATCAGGAAGCTTCCGCTCTCTTCGCCCTTCGTCCAGAGCGTCTGTCGCTTTCGGCTGAAGAAGGTCACCTTCCCCGTCCTCAGCGTGATCCCGAGAGCTTCCCTGTTCGAATATCCCATCATGAGGACTTCAGCGGTATCCGCGTCCTGGACGATCACCGGTATGAGGCCGTGCGCGTCGAACACAAGCGCATCGGGAGAGAATGGTTTCATGGCTGTCACCTCGTTTTCCGTACCGGGATGCCGAGCGCCGCGAGGGCTTCCTTGACATCGCCGACCGTATGGGTTCCCGTGTGAAAGATCGATGCCGCGAGGACCGCGTCCGCCCCGGCCTCGAATGCCGCGAATAAATCCCGTACCGATCCGGCCCCGCCCGAAGCGATGATCGGGATGTCGACGCTTCGCGAGACGAGCGAGAGACATTCGAGGTCATATCCCGACTTCGTTCCGTCCCGATCCATCGACGTGAGCAGGATTTCGCCGCATCCGAGTCGGACGCCTTCGCGGATCCATTCGATCGCGTCGCGTCCGCTCGGCGTTCGTCCGCCCTCCGTGAAGACCTCGTAGCCGCCCGAGTCGTTCCGTTTCGCGTCGACCGCGAGGACGACGGCCTGGTTCCCGAGCAGCCCGGCGCACTCGGCGATGAGCCGCGGGTTGCGGACTGCCGCCGTATTGACCGAGATCTTGTCCGCGCCGAGCGCGATGATCCCGCGCGCCTGAGAGAGGGACGAAATCCCCCCTCCGACGGTGAAGGGAATCGAGAGTTCGTCCGCGACGGAACGAACCCATGTCCTCATGGTCCCGCGACCTTCATGCGAGGCGCTGATGTCGAGAAAGACGAGTTCGTCGGCCCCTTCGTCCATATAGCGGCGCGCGAGCTCCGCGGGATCCCCCGAATCGGCGAGATTCGCGAAGCGGACACCCTTGACGACGCGCCCGTCCTTCACGTCGAGGCAGGGGATAATCCGTCGCGTCAGCATTCGCGAACCTCCGCGAACGCACGAGAGAGATCGAGAGCGCCGTCGTACAGGGCGCGGCCTAGAATCGCGCCGGAGAGTCCGGCCTCTTTCAGGAGCCGGATATCCCCGATGGTCGCCACTCCTCCCGCAGCCATGACCGAGTTCCCCGGAAAACGCGACAGGATCCGCGAGTAGAGCGGAAGGTCCGGGCCGAGTCCGCATCCGTCGCGCTCGACCGACGTGACGAGGAACGCGTTCCATCCCAGATCGCGAAGTCGTTCGAGCGATTCTTCCGGAGACTCCCGGGTCGTGGTTTTCCAGCCGTCGACGGCCGTTCTGCCGGCACGGACGTCGACGGCCGGAACGATGCGGTCCGAGAAACGTTCCCTCAGGGGAGAGGCTGTTTCGTTGTGCGAGAGCGCGCTTCCCGCGTAGACGAAATCCGCGCCGGCGCCTAACGCGCGGGATATCGCCTCCGCAGTTCGGAGACCTCCACCGAATCTGATTCCGAAGCCGAGATCCTTCAGACGCGCGAGGATGGCGAGGTGAACGGGCGCGCCGCATTCGGCCCCCTCGAGGTCGATGACGTGAAGATCCGTCGCCCCTGCGTCGCGAAACCGGAGCGCGGTCTCTTCCGGGGTGTCCGGAAAGGTCGTGCTGTCCGAAAAGGTCCCTTTTCGCAGCCGGACGACGTGTCCCCCGTAGAGATCGATCGCGGGCAGCAGAATCATGCGACGACGCTCTCCCCGCAAACGCCTTTCGACGGAGACAACTCTGCCGTGACCGAAGCGAGGAGCCTGAGTCCCACCGGACCGCTGCGTTCCGGGTGGAACTGGAATCCGATGCAGTTTCCCCTTCTGAGTGTCGAAGCGAACGTCTTGTCCTCGAACCGCGTGATCGTCGCCGTATCGAGGCTCGATGTGACGCAGTAGCCATGTACGAAGTACATGAACGCTCCGTCCGGAATGTACGACTCGTGTCCTGGGACCGCGACGCGGATTCCGTTCCATCCCATGTGCAGCCTCTTGTGCGTTTGGAGCGCTTCGACTCGCCCGTGAAGGAGCCCGAGTCCCTTATGATAGCCGTTTTCTTCGCTCGATTCGCAGAGCAGCTGCATGCCGAGACAGATCCCGATAATCGGTCTGCCGAGGTCGTTCCAGTTCCGGATCGCATCGGCCCATCCGGTCTCCCGGAGGCGGTCCATCGCGGGGCCGAACGCTCCGACGCCCGGGAGCAGCAACAGCGACATGGTGTGGCGATCTTCGGGCGATGCGAGAATTTTCGCTCCGATGCCGATGCGCGTGAACGCGCGCAGAACGTTCCCGGTATTGCCCGTGCCGTATTCGATAACGCCGATCATAAGAGTACTCCTTTCGTGGTCGAAGTCGTTTCCGATGGGACGAGCGCCTGGCGCAGGGCGTGCGCCATCGCCTTGAAAAGGGCTTCCGCCATGTGATGCGAATTGTCTTTCGCGACGAAGGAGGCGTGAATCGTCGCGCGGGCCTCGCGGGCGAAGGCATGCCAAAATTCCGGAATCAGTTCCATGTCGAAATCTCCGCACCGGGGCGAGGGAAAGGTGTCGTCGAAATGGAATCCGCCCCGGCCGCTGAGATCGACCGAAACGAGGGCGCAGCTCCCGTCCATCGGAAGCGCGCACCAGCCGTATCGTGCTCTCGCCGTGGAGGACCACTCCTCGAAGAACGCCCTTCCGAGACAAATTGCGATATCCTCGGTGACGTGATGCGCGTCGACGTTCGTATCCCCTTTCGCTTGGACGGAAAGATGCAGGTCCCCGTGAAAGGCGAAGAGCTCGAGCATGTGTCCGAGAAATCCGCACGGAATCCGGATATCGGTCTCCGCGCCGCCTCCGGCGGTAACGTCGAGAGAGACGCTGACGCTCGTTTCGCTTGTCGTCCGTTCGATGGTCGAACTCATGCGTCGTCGTTCCTCCTCCTTCGGTTCGTCATCGCGGAAAGGATTCCGCGTATTTCCCGCTGCCTCCGGACGATGCTCTTCCTGCTCGCAACGAGCCTGAGGGAGACGGGGCATATCGTCGCGAGTTCGACGAGCCCGTTTGCGGCGAGCGTATTGCCCGTCTGGACGATGTCAACGATGCAGTCGCTCATTCCGAGACTCGGGGCGAGCTCCACGGAACCGTTCAGCCGTATGATCTCGGCCTGAATGCCGCGCGAGGAAAAGTACCGGTCCGCGATCGACGGATATTTCGTCGCGACGCGGATCCATGGAATGCCTGCGGCCGGTTTGGCGGCACCGTCGGAGAAGTCCCCCTGTAACGGGCGATCCTTCGGCGCCGCGAGCACCATCCGGCAGATCCCGGTCCGCGTGTCCGCGAGCTCGACGACGGGAGCGGACATTTCCATCAGGACATCGCTTCCCGCAAGGCCGAGATCGGCCGTTCCCGCGACGATATACACCGGGACGTCCGTCGGCTTCGCCAGAATGTAGCGGAATTCTCCTTCGACGACGACGAGTCGCCGTCCGATCGAGGAAAGCCCGTTCGCCGGGAGTCCGGCCGCTCCGATCAGCGCGATCGCGTCCTGAAGAACGCGTCCAGTCGGAAGAACGAACGTCAGCATCTTCGTCGCCCCCGGGACCACGATTCGAGGTTGACGGCTCCTCCGCGCCGGAGATCGAGGATCTCTTCTCCCGCGAGGTCGGTCCACCAGCGGAATCCAGCGGAACGGGCCTCGCCTTTGGATGTTGCCGCCTCGTCGTACCAGCTCAGCTCGAAGGGAATGCCGGAATTCCGCAGGACTTCGGCCGCGCGGAACGCCCGATCGCGCCGGATGCCCCCCGCCCATGCGACGAGTGTCTCGGAAGCGGGGGCCGATATGGCGTCGATGAGCGTCCGTTCGAGATTGACGGCGCAGCCTACGGCCTGAGCGTCGATCCCGAATCGCTGGAGAAGAGCGTCGTAGCGTCCGCCGCCGCCGATCGGAACCCCCGAATCGGCGGTGTAGACTTCGAACACGGGACCGCTGTAGTACCCGAGTTCCCGTGCGAGGCCGAGATCGAGGACGATTCTGTCCGAGTATCCGAGCGCCTCGAGCCCTTCGTATAAATTCCGGAGAGCGGAGAACGGGGAGGGATCGCCGAAGAGATCGGCACCAGCCTCGAAAATGTCGCCGTTTCCCTTCAGAAAGGGCAATTCCCGGAGGATCCGGCGCGAATAGTCGGGGATGTCCGCATCGTCGACGAGTCTCAGAAAATCACTCAGATACCCAGACTGCAGCGCTTCCGAGAGTCCGGACGAGGCCGCTCCGGTGCGATTCATCGCGATCTTCATGATCGAAGCGTCTCCCAGGGCGATCGTGAAATCCGCGAGCCCCATCTTCTCGAGCGCGCCTGTCAGCAGCACGATCATCTCCATGTCGGCGCCCTCTCCATCCCATCCG
>CALFXN010000376.1 GCA_937957815.1 uncultured Synergistales bacterium | reverse complement strand
CGGCCCTCTCATCCCCGTACGCGGACGCGGCGGGCGAGTCGGGCGTCCTGAACTGGAGCGACGACGCCGTGACCCACAAGCTGCGCGCCGCGCGGGAGCGCGGCGCGCAGACGATGCTCCACGCGATCGGCGACGCCGCGCTCGACCAGGCGATCCGCTGCATCCGGCGCGTGGACGCGGAGTTCGGCCGCGAGTGCCGTCTTCGCGACCGGATCAATCACGTGATGGTCTGCCGCCCGGACCGGCGGCGCGCTCTCGCCGAACTCGGCCTGTTCTGCGAGATCCAGCCGTCGTTCGTCCCGAGCGACATGAACATGGCCGAAGGCCGTCTGGGAAAGGACCGAATGCCCTGGGCCTATGCGTGGCGCTCCCTTCTGAACGAGGGGTTGTGCGTCTCGGCGTCGAGCGACGCGCCCGTGGAGTCGGTCGATCCGTGGCTCTCTCTCTGGGCGCTCATGGAACGCTCCGATTGGGAGGGGAGACGCGTCAGCGCCCCCGAAGAGCGGCTGACGCTCGAAGAATGCATTTCGCTCTTCACTTCGAACCCGAACCGCGCGATCGGACAGGATCACCGGCTCGGAAGAATCGAGGCGGGCTTCGCGGCGGACCTGGTCGTCCTCGACCGCGACATTTCGACGCTGTCGGGAACGGGCCTCAGGGACGCGCAGGCCGCGTACGTCTTCGCGGGCGGAAAACTTTCGAAGGGCGTTATCGGCGGCTGGGAGCGCTTCGGGGCGTAGCCGCCGATACCCGTGTGCGTGAGGGCTAGAAGTAGAGATCCTTCTCGCCCTTTTCGAGACGTTCGAGCCGCTCTCTGGTCAGGGCGCGGACCCTGTCGCTCGGGATCTTCTCGACTTCTTTCGCGATCACCGACTCCCCGAGCCGCCGGAGGGCGTCCGACCCGTAGCCGTGAAGGTACTCCTTGAACGTCTGCAGGGCGTTCGGCTGGCAGATGTTGCGGATCTGCCCGGACTTCGCGAGGGACATGAAGCGGTCCCCCGTGCGCCCCTGCCGGTAGCAGGCCGTGCAGAAGCTCGGGATGTATCCGTCCTCGCAGAGCCACGTGAGGATCTCTTCGGGGGAACGCTCGTCGGAGACGCGGAACTGGGCGGTGTCGTCCGCGCGGGCGCGCCGTCCGATCTCGCTGTGGTATCCGCCGATGCCTGTGCACGACCCCGCGCTCACCTGCGAAATGCCGAGATCCAGAGCGAGACGTCGCGTCTCCGGGTTTTCCCTCGTCGAGAGAATCATTCCCGTGTACGGCGTGGTGACGCGGATGACGGCGATGATCCGCAGGAACTGTTCGTCGGTGATCAGGTATGGAAACTTCGCGAGGTCGACGCCTTCCGCCTCCCGGAGCCGCGGAACGGAAATCGTATGGGGGCCGACGCCGAGGACGCCGTCCATGTGCTCCGCGAGCATGAGCTGCGCAACGAGTTCGTACCTGTAGTCGTAGAGGCCGTAGAGGACGCCCGTGCCAACGTCGTCGATCCCGCCTTCCTGGGCCCTGTGCAGCGCGGTGGTGTGCCAGTCGTAGTCGCGCTTCGGTCCCGACGGATGTACCGCCGCGTAGGTGGGGCGGTGAAATGTCTCCTGGAAGAGAATGAACGTTCCGATTCCCGCCTGCTTCAGACGGCGGTATTCCCCGACGGTCGTCGCGGCGATATTGACGTTGATCCTGCGGATCGAGTCCCCCTGCGCGTTCCGGTACGCGTAGACCCGCTCCATGCACTGAACGATGTAGTCGAGCGGGATGTTGACGGGATCTTCGCCGGCCTCGAGGGCGATGCGTTTGTGTCCCATCGCGAGGATGGCGTCGCATTCGAGGTCGATCTCCTCCATCGAGAGCTTCTTGCGGCGCATCGATTCGTTTCCCCTGTGGAAGCCGCAGTAGACGCAGCCGTTGACGCAGTGGTTAGCGACGTAGAGCGGCGCGAACAGGACGATCCTCCGGCCGTAGATCGCCTCCTTGACCTCCTTCGCGAGCGCGTAGAGCTCGTGGACGAGCTCCGGATCTGTCATCGAGAGCAGCGCCGCGGCCTCCCTGTGCGTCAGTCCGTGGTATCCGCGCGCCTTGTCGAGAAGGGATCGGATGTACCCCCTGTCTCCGGATCGGCGGGATCCCTCTTCGAGCGACGCGCGGACTTCTCCGTCGTCGATGAACGACGAATCGTGGAACTGGGGCATGTCGTACACGAAAATTCCTCCTTTTCGATGGGCCGGCGGTCTATTTTTTCGTCATCGCGGCCTTGACGGTTACATGCGGGATTTTCCCGAGCTTCCCCGTGAGGGCGCTGATCCTGTCCGGTTCGCCGTCGAGAATGAGGGCGATGACGTGAAGCCCCCTGTCCCTGTACGGAAGTCCCATCCGTCCGACGATGAGCGATCCGAACTGATGCAGCGTTTCGTTGACCTCCATGGCGCTCCCGAAGTCCTCCACGATGACGGCCACGATGGCGATCCGCGTTTCCTCCATAGACGATCCCTCCTTTCGCAAAAAAAAGAGCCCCCGCCAAAGGCGAAGGGCTCCCGAACGTTCAAACGCAGTGTTCCGGCGTCTTCTCCCCTTGAACGGACATGTCCGGACAAACGGATTCTCCGGTAAGAAACCTCGTCTCCCTCCTGCCGGGAATGCCCCGACAGAACGGATATTTGAAGTTTCTTCCATAAACGTATTCTACTTTACGCTATTCTAATATCATTGTACAAAATTGCAAGGCCTATAGCGAATTTGCCTGGAAAGTCTCTCCATTCGATACCTGCGGTTTTACGTGGAATTCACTCCCGATTCGTCGCAACGGACGGGTTCGACGCGTCGCGCACGAGGAGTTCGGGGGTTCCGTTCAGAGGCATGACGAAGATATGGCTCGCGAACGTCACGTTCTTTCCCTTTTTCCTGACATCCTCGGGACGGACGCCGCAGAAGAGGACGCTCTTTCCGTCCGGAGCCCACGACGGGGCCGAGGCGGACATCCCCTTCGGCGAGATTCGGATGGTCCTTCCGTCGGCGGGCGTGTGGAGGAAGACGCCCGCGATCGGTTCGCCCCAGGCCTTCGATATCGGATTGTCCGGCTCGTCGACGTCGCCGTCGAAGATCCACGCCGATCCGTCGGCCGAGACGCAGAAGCGCGTCGCGCTCGATATTCCCGCTTTCCCGACGATCGGGTCGAGCGGTCTCGACTCCAGAAGTTTCCCATTCGTATCGAACCGATAGAGCGTCGACAGATCCTGCGCATACACGGACATGCCGTCGTGGGCCCAGAACGGCGAATGGACGCCGCCCTCGTTGTCCATCCGGAAAATCTTCAGGTTCTTTCCCGTCGTGTCGATGACTCCCGGAACCCACTGGGACTTCTCCTCGATCCAGTGGTTGAAGACGAGCCTCGTCCCGTCGGGCGACCAGCGCGGCCCGTAGCTGTTGTCGCCGGGGACCGCCGAGAGGACGCGGACTTTCTTCGTCGCGACGTCCATCACCGCGATCTTCCTTCCCTGCCGGTAGTCCGTGAACGCGACGCTCCGGCCGTCGGGCGATATTTCAGCGTCGTACCCCTTCCCGAGTAGAACGGGATTCGCCCCGCTCATGTCGGAGAGCCGGATGTTCCCCTCGCGCTCGAAAATCACTCGCGACGCCCCCCACGCCACGCCGGACGTCCCCATCGCCAGCAACAACAGCGCACACAACAGCTTCCGCATCGTTGTCGATCCTCCCTTTCGCGTATTTCCGCAACCTGTCGCTATAATTGTACCGCCTTCGGCCGCCCGGAAGAATGTCCGGAACGGCCGCAGCGCGAGGGGAAATGAGAAACGGCGAATGACGTCGCGGCGAAAGGATCGGCGGCTTGCGGATGGAGCTTCGTTCCGGAAATGCGGATGAGGAGAACATTCTCTTTTTGGAGGACGGGCGGGGCGGCGGAATCCGCTTCGTTTCGGGGACGAGGGGCCGACACGCCTTTCCCGCGCACCTTCACCGAAGTGCGTGCTTCGGCGTGATCGCCGGAGGAGAGGCGATTCTCGAAATATCCGGTGGGAGGCGCCTTCTTCGCGCGGTCGACCGGTACGTCATCCCCGCCATGATGGCGCACGTGCTTCGTCCGATTGGGGACGGCTGGTTCTCGCATCGGGTCTTCGGGACGGACCCGGGACGTTGCCGGGAGACCGTCCGAAGGCTTCAGGATGCGATCGGAACGGAGCTTCCCGGGGAATGGCCGGACGGATTCGCCGACCAGAGCCACCTGTGTCGCATCTTCCGCCGATATATGGGCGTCGCCCCCTCGACGTTCCTCAGGAACCTGTCGGAGACTTCGGACCTCAGAGCAGCGCGGGACTGAAGACCGCGAGGATCGTGAGACCTCCGTCCGCCGTGACGCGGTGCGGGCAGTCCACAGGGATCACCGCGACGACGTCTTCCGCGTACGCGATCCTGCGGTCTCCGACGAGGCAGCGCCCCTCTCCCGCGACGACCTGATGGATTTCCGTCTTTCCGTTGTGGATATGGTCGCCGATGCAGCAGCCTCCGTCGACCCTCACGAGGTGGACGCTCGATGTCCCGTTCGTGTCCGCGCCCGTGACGAGGTGTTTCATGGACACTCCGGAGATCGGAAGAGCACACGTCTGAACTCCAGTCACGTGGCCTTATCTC
>CALFXN010000375.1 GCA_937957815.1 uncultured Synergistales bacterium | reverse complement strand
CCGCAAGCTGTATCTCCTGCTCCCCGTGATCGGCCTCGTCTACCTCCTTCTTACGGGCTATACGCCGATGTACGCAGCCGTCATCGGAATCCTGCTCGCATGGCTCGTCTCCCTGATCCATCCGGGATACCGGATGGGGCCGAAGGAAATCATCGACGCGATCTACATCGGCGCGAAGAACATCCCCATCGTCTGCGTCGCCTGCGCCTGCGCGGGCATCGTCGTCGGCGCCGTGAGTCTCACTGGGTTCGGATTCAAGTTCGTCGGATTCGTGTTCTCGTTCGCGCGGGACATTCCGTTCCTCGCGCTCTTCCTGATCATGCTCGTCTCACTGATTCTCGGAATGGGACTTCCGACGACCGGAGCGTATATCCTCGCTGCTGCGCTCGGTGTTCCGGTACTCGTCAAGCTCGGGTTTTCCGCCCTCGCGGCGCATATGTTCGTCTTCTACTTCGCGATCATCTCGAACATCACGCCGCCCGTCGCCCTCGCGGCGTATGCGGCGAGTTCGATCGCGGGGTCGGATCCCAACAAGACGGGATTCATGGCGATGCGTCTCGGGTTCCTCGCGTTCATCGTGCCGTTCGCGTTCTGCTACGACAAGGGCATTCTCCTCAATTCCTCGCTCTGGGGGAATCTCGAGGCGATAGCGGGCGGGATCGCCGCCATATTCGCGTTCGCGTATGCGCTGATGGGGTTCATCCATACACCGATCGCGCTATGGCAACGTGCTCTCTTTTTCGCCTTCGGGTTTGCGTGTTTTGCCGCGAATCTCTGGATCACCGGCGTGGGAATCATCGGGACAGCGACATGCTGGCTGCTCTTCAGGAGACGAAAACAAAATAGTCGGACAGGTTTTCAAAAACAAAAGTAACGCACTCTTGCCAAAAACTCGACAATACAGGTATACTCATTCCTGACTTTCCGTGCAGCATCCGGGCTTCGTTGCTTTCGTTGAGCTCTCGATAGACAAAGGAGGTCTTGGCATGGAGGTACTTAAGGTCTCTGCTAAGTCGCAACCGAAATCGGTCGCCGGAGCGATCGCTGCGGTGCTGCGCGAGAAAGGTGCGGTGGAGGTCCAGGCTGTCGGTGCCGGTGCGGTGAACCAGACGGTGAAATCCATCGCCATTGCCAGAGGGTATGTCGCTCCGAACGGAATCGACCTCGTATGCATTCCCGCTTTTGCGAAGATAGCGATCGACGACGAGGAACGAACTGCGATAAAATTCCAGCTCGAATCACGATAGCCCGGAAAACGAACCGGATGCGGCAAAAAAGAGGCGCGACTCCGAAGAGGAGGCGCGCTTTTTTCTTTGTCGGGCGTGGTATATACTTACCTGCATATTGTATTTTCCGTCCTCCGACAAGGACGGTGACAGGAGGTTCACGGTATGGCGGAAATCAAGGCTCCTCGCGGCGTCCGCGACATTCTTCCCGACGAATCATGGAAATGGACATACGTCCTGAATCAGGCGCATGCCGTCGCAGAGGACTTCGGGTATGCGGAAGTCCATCTTCCGATTTTCGAGCATACCGAACTTTTTTCGCGTGGAATCGGAGAAACGACGGATGTAGTAGAAAAAGAGATGTATACGTTTACCGACCGGGGGGAGCGCAGTCTGACGCTGCGTCCCGAAGCGACGGCGTCGATGGTGCGGAGCTACGTCGAGCACGACATGGGAAAGGGAATGCAGCCGGTCAAGCTCTGGTGTGCCGGACCTATGTTCCGGTACGAACGTCCCCAGAAGGGGCGATACCGCCAGTTCTGGCAGATCGATTTCGAGGCGCTCGGATCGTCGAACCCGATGGTCGACGTCGAGATCATCGAACTCTCTCTCGAACTCTTCAGACGACTCGGACTCACGAATCTCGAGGTCATGGTCAATTCGGTCGGATGCCCGAAGTGCCGTCCAGTGTACAAGGAACGCCTTATGGCGTATTTCGCCCCCCATCTGGGGACGCTTTGTGAGTCCTGCGTCTCGCGGTATTCCCGGAATCCGTTGCGGATTCTGGATTGCAAGAGGGAGGAGTGCCGCGCGGTCACGGAGAACGCCCCGGGAATCCACGACAGCCTCTGCGACGATTGCCGGACGCATTTCGAAGCCGTGACATCGGGCCTGACGCGACTCGGAGCCGTGTATCACATCGACAAGCGCCTTGTCCGGGGACTCGATTACTATACGAAGACCGCGTACGAAGTCCTCTCCGGACAACTCGGAGCCCAGAACGCAGTCTGCGGCGGCGGTCGGTATGACAACCTCTCGGAGGCCATAGGAGGTCCGGCGCTTCCGAGCGTCGGTTTCGCGACGGGACTCGACAGGATCATCCTCGTGATGGAGGAGCAGGGATGTTCCTTCGGACGCAGACCGCGCCCTGTAGTGTACGTGATCGCCCAGACCCCGGCGTCGCGGGACGGAGCGCAGCTTCTTGCCACGACGTTGCGTCGTGCGGGAGTCGCCGCCGAGATGGATTACACGGACCGTACGATGAAGTCGCAGTTCAAGGTAGCTTCTTCGATCGCGGCGCGTTTCGCCGCGATCCTCGGGGAATCCGAGATGGAAAATGGGACCGTGTCCCTGAAGAATCTCGAAAGCGGAGAACAGGTCGAGATCCCGCAGGACCTCGTCGCCGGCAAAATTCGCGAACTATGCGCGTCGGATTGAAGGAGAAAAAAAACAGATGATGAGCGGACGAAGTGCGTTTTTCGACGGAACGTGGCAGCGGACCGTGTATTGCGGAACGGTGGGGAGGGAACAGCTCGGCAGGAAGGTCGTTCTCAACGGATGGGTGCGAAAGCTTCGCGATCTCGGCGGCATCATCTTCATCGACCTCTGGGATCATACCGGC
>CALFXN010000374.1 GCA_937957815.1 uncultured Synergistales bacterium | reverse complement strand
ACCACCGAGATCTACACTCTTTCCCTACACGACGCTCTTCCGATCTAGGCGAGCTCGCGCAGCGACTGATCGAGGCGGGGCGTTCGCTGTGGACGGACGGAGCTGCGGAAGCGGCTCTGGAGATCGTCGCACTGGACGGAGAGACGTTCGGGCATCACCACACGTACGGAGACATGGCGCTCGCGTACTGCCTCGATCTCGTCGAAACGGGACGGGACGCGACGCTCACCGTCTTCGGAGAGTATCTCGACCGCTTTCCCCCGAAGAGGGAAGTCCGGATCGTCGAGAATTCCTCGTGGAGCTGCGCACACGGAGTCGAGCGATGGAGGGCCGATTGCGGCTGCTGCACCGGAATGCATCCGGGATGGCGACAGACATGGAGGGGACCGCTCAGGCAGGGACTCGACTTTCTCGGGGAATCGCTCGACGGACTGTTCGAAACCGGAGGACGGGAACTTTTCGCGGATCCGTGGACAGTCCGGAACGCATACGTCGATATCGCCGACATTCAACAGTACAGGGACGACGTTCGTGCCGATTCCGTCGACCGTTTCCTCGAAAAGCACATCGGAAGGAAGCCGACGCCGGAAGAACGGACTCGCGCGCTCACGCTGCTCGAGATGCAGCGCTGCCGCCTTCTCATGTTCACGAGCTGCGGGTGGTTCTTCGACGACATCTCGGGCATCGAAAGCATCCAGATCCTGCGGTATGCCGCGCGAGCGATGGATCTCGCGGAGACCTTGTCCCCGGAATTCCGGCTCCGCGACATCGCCGGAGGATTTCTTCGCGAGCTCGAGAAGGCCCCGAGCAATATCCCGGAGCTTCTCGACGGGGCGCGGATTTTCAACGTCTTCGTCGAGCCCGAGCGGGCGGAGCCTCTTCGCGTGGGGGCGAATATCGCCGTTTCGTCGTTTTTCCCGGTCCGAAACGGAACGTTGCCCGGGAACGACCGTCCCCCGGACATACCGGCGTTCCGCCCGGAGATCAGGAAGCGTGAAACCGGAGGGACGGAAGGAAAGACGTACGGCATCGGCCTGATCTCCATACTCGACATCCGTCTGCAGGCGCGTTACGATGTGTGCTACGCCATTCTTTCGCGCGGAGGGAAGGATCTCGTCTGCGGCGCGGGGTACTGCGGAACGGACGAAGAATACGAACGAAATCGTTCGAAGCTGTTGCCCTCTCTCCTTTCGGGCGACGAGCGCGGCATCGTGAGGATGTTCGGACACGACACGTTCTCGCTGCGTCATCTCTTCCGCGACGAGTTGCGCAGGATAACGCGGCGGATCATCGCGGACGACGCGCATGACATCGAACGGATCCTCAGGGATGTCGTCCGGAACTACGAAGGACTCCTCGAGTTTCTTTCCGTGGTATCCGTGCCGGTTCCCGAAGCCGTCCGGAGCGCCGCGGAGGTGATATGCAACGCCGATATCCGCCTCGAGATCGAGCGTCCCGTGCCGAATACGGAGCGGCTGCTTCGCCTGTGCCGGAACGCAAGAAAGTGGCGTGTCGAAATCGATGTCCCCGGACTGACCCATATCCTCGTCGGGAGGATGGACGAGTTCGCGGCGATGTTCGACCAGCCGGGACGGGAGGAGGATGCCGTCGAGATGATCGGGCGTATGGCGGCTTTCGTTCGTTCCGCCGGTTGGCCCGTGAATCTCTGGAACGTTCAGAACGCTTTCTTCCGGTTCATCGGCCGCCACCCGAAGACGAAGGAAACTGAAGACCTCGCCGGACTTCTCGACATCCGGATCGAATGACTGCCGGGATTCCCGCACGAATACGGAGGAGTTCTCTCGTGGAACGCAGTGCCATTTCGAAATGCAAGCGAATCGTCGTCAAGGTCGGGACGAGCACCGTCACGCACGCGACGGGCAAGATCAACCTCCATCGCATGGAACGTCTCGCCCGGGAAATCTCGGATCTCGCAAGCATGGGGCGCGAGATCGTCCTGATCTCGTCCGGCGCCGTCGGCGCCGGACTCGGAAAGCTGAACCGCGCGGAACGCCCCCGCACTCTGCCGGAAAAGCAGGCGATGGCGTCGATCGGCCAGGGACGCCTCATGCACATGTACGAAAAATTTTTTTCCGAGTATGGGAACACCGTCGCGCAGGTGCTCCTGACGCGCGATGTCTTCTCCGACCGCCTCAGGTTCCTGAACGCACGCAATACGATCCTCACGCTCCTCGAATGGGGCGTCATCCCGGTCATCAACGAGAACGACACGGTCGCCGTCGAAGAGCTCAGGTTCGGCGACAACGACACGCTTTCCGCGATGGTCGCATCCCTCACGGACGCGGACCTCACTCTGATTCTCTCCGATATCGACGGACTTTACGACGACAATCCGCGTACGAACCCGGACGCGACGATCATCCCCGAGGTCGCGGAGATCACGGACGCGATGTTCGATCGCTCGCACGGACGGGGCAGCCGCAACGCGAGCGGTGGAATGTACACGAAACTTTTGGCCGCGAAGATCTGTATGGCCGCCGGAATTCCGATGGTGATCGCGAAGAACGACGAACGGGACGTCATCCGCCGGATCGCGTGCGGCGAACCTCTCGGAACGTTATTTCTGCCGGCCCGGGACTCGGGAGACGGGCGGTGTCAGGGGCTCAGGAACGCCCGGAAGCACTGGATCGCGTTCGAGAGCAACCCGACCGGAAGGCTGATCGTGGATGAAGGCGCCGCGGAAGCGCTCCGTATCCGCGGCAAGAGCCTGCTCCCTTCGGGGGTCGTCCGCGCGGAGGGACTCTTCGACCGCGGGGCGGTCGTGTCGGTTGTGACGGAGGACGGCCGCGAGATCGCGCGCGGAATCGCGTGTTATTCGTCCGAAGACGTGTCCCGGATCGCGGGGCGTCACACGGACGAAATCGGCAGGATCCTGGGGAGCAAGGACTACGACGTCGTCATCCACAGGAACAATATGGCGGTGCTTTAGGAGGTCGGGACTCATGCTCGAGGAATATGTCCGCGGACTGGGACGGCGGGCGAAGGAAGCGGCCCGGGTTCTCGCGACGGCGACGGCCGAGACGAAGAACGCGGCGCTTCTCGCGATGGCGGAAGCGCTGCGGAACGGAAGAGGGGCAATTCTCGCGGCGCATGCGGAGGACCTCGGGGCCGGGGAGCGCGCGGGATTGAAGCCCGCGCTTCTCGAGCGGCTGATGCTGAACGACGTCCGAATCGAGGGGATGGCGCGGGGACTCGAGGACGTCGCGTCGTTCGTCGATCCGGTCGGCGAGATGACGGGAATGTGGACGGTCGAGCAGGGGCTTCGCATCGGGTGTGTCCGCGTCCCGCTCGGTGTCATCGGCGTCATCTACGAGTCGCGTCCGAATGTGACGGCTGACTCGGCCGGACTCTGTCTCAAGGCCGGAAACGCGGTGATCCTCCGAGGTGGGAGCGAGGCGCTGCACAGCAACCGCGAGATCGCCCGGAGGATCTCCGGGGCGGCTGTTTCGGCGGGACTTCCGGAGGGGACGATACAGCTCCTCGACAGCTCTGACCGCGAGGCGACGCGGATATTGATGCGGATGACGGAGTACCTCGACGTGCTGATTCCGCGCGGCGGCAAGGGGCTCAAGAAGGCTGTCCAGGAAAACGCGAAGGTGCCGTACATCATGACGGGCATGGGGAACTGCCATATCTTCGTCGACGCGTCCGCGGATCTTGGCAGGGCCGTGCAGATCGTCCTGAACGCGAAGGTCCAGCGCCCCTCGGTCTGCAACGCGATCGAAAAAATCCTCGTTCACGAGGTGGTCGCGGAGCGATTTCTTCCGGCGGTGACGGCGGCGCTCCGCGAAAAGGGCGTCGAACTCCGCGGCGACGAGGCTGCCCGGCGGATCGTTCCCGACATGGTTCCGGCAACTTCCGAGGATTGGGACACCGAATATCTCGACCTCATCCTCGGCGTTCGCGTCGTTCCCGGGATACGCGAGGCGATGGATCATATCGCGGCGCACGGGAGCGGGCACAGCGAGGCGATCCTGACCGAGAGCTACGAGAACGCGCAGATCTTCCTGACGGGGGTCGACGCGGCGGCCGTGTACGTCAACGCGTCGACGCGCTTCACGGACGGCGGAGTCTTCGGCTTCGGGGCCGAGATCGGCATCAGCACGCAAAAGCTTCATACCCGCGGTCCGATGGGCGTTCGGCAGCTCACGTCGAACAAGTACGTCATTTACGGAAACGGACAGATCCGAAGAGGCTAACCTTGAGGGAAAATCTTTCCTCATGTTATGATTCCGTAACGGGTTTAATTTTATTTGTGAAGGAGTGGTGGGTGTGAAACGTCTTTTCCTGCTCGTACTTTGCGTCGTTATGGTTACCTGTGGGGCGGCTTTCGCGGCGACCGAGATCAAGATGGCCTATACCGGCCCCGCGGATGCCGAAAACAACGCGTTGCACCTGTACGCCATGAACTTCAAGAAGCTCGTCGAGGAAGCGACGAAGGGCGAAATCACGC
>CALFXN010000373.1 GCA_937957815.1 uncultured Synergistales bacterium | reverse complement strand
GTCGTCGACGTGGACACGGACTGGCGCACCGGGCGTCCCGAAATGAGCATGGTCCCGGATCGTGTCCTCATGGCGCGCCTCGGCGTATCGGTCGATACGCTCAGCGATACCGTCAAGGGCTATCTCGTCGGCATGAAGTCCGGCGTCTACCGCGAACGGGGCAAGGAATACGACATCCTCGTCCGGATGCGGCCCGAGGAGCTCGACAGTCCACGAAGCGTTCCGGACCTTCCCGTCGTCGCGTCCGGCAGGACCGTACGCCTCCAGGACCTCATGGCCTTCGACGACTCGACGGGGCCGACGCGCATCCTGCGCAAGGACCGCCAGCGCGCGATCACGGTCGACGCGAACACCTCCGACATCACGGTCGGCGAGGCCTACCAGCGAATCGACAGCGAAATGAAGAAGATCCAGCTCCCGCCGGGATTCCGCTTCACGTACGCGGGAGAAATCGAGGCCATCCAGGAGAACTTCGGCAAGCTCAACATCGCGCTCGTCCTCGCCGTGCTGCTGACCTTCCTGCTGATCGCGGCGATCATCGAATCGTTCCTGTTCGCGTTCGTGATCATGCTGACCGTACCGCTCTCGATCATCGGCGTCGTTCCGGCCCTGCTGATCACGAAGACGTCTCTCTCGATCTACGGACTCATGGGCCTCATCATGCTCGTCGGCCTCGTCGTCAACAACGCGATCGTCATCATCGACTACGCCGAGATGGTCCGCAGGGACGGCATGAACGCCGCCGAGGCGGTCATCGAGGCATGTCACGTGCGCTTGCGTCCGATCTTCATGGCCGACGCGACATCGATCATCGCGATGACTCCGCTCGCGCTCGCGATGGGAATCGGAGGCGCCTACCGGGCTCCGATGGCAATCGTCTCGATCGGCGGACTCCTTGCGGGCGGAACGCTCGCGCTCTTCGTGATTCCTCCGGTGTACGTCGTCATCTGGCGCGTCATCGGCCGCCTCCGGCGCGCTCCGGTGTAACTTCCGCACCGGCAAGGTCTTCTGGGCGAATGCGGGAAGCGGTACAATGAGCCTGCGGAACGTGCGGTTCCGCAAGGGGGGGACTGCGCCCTGAAAGAACAGCACTTTCGGGAATCGGCTCTTCGGAAGCTCCGCTCTCCGGAACAGCTCTACACACTGCTCGTCTACGTTCGCGCCCGCGAATGGTGGGCCCTCGCCGCCGTCGGCCTGCTTCTCGTCGCGTGCGTCCTCTGGGGGGTCTTCGGAAGCGTCGAAACGGTCGTCTACGGACAGGGCATCCTGCTTCACGACACGCGCTTCGACGGTCCGAAACGCACCGGCGGAGCGGCGCTCGCGGATATCGAGGGGGCGCTTCTCCAGGTCGTCTCCCCCGGCGCCGGGCGCCTCTCGCGCCTTCTCGTCGCGGCGGACGACCGCGTCGCGGAGGGCCGGACGATCGCGATCATCGAGCAGCCCGAACTCGCCGACAGAATCTCCGGAGCCGAACGAAAACTCGAACTGCTGCGCTCGTGGCGCTCGGCCCTTTCGTCCGACGCGGCGACGAATCTCCGCCCCGACATCAGGAAGGATCTCCTCGAGACCGACATGCGGATCGTCACGGAGGAAACGCAACTCGCGACGCTTCGTGAGCGCATGGATGCGACATCGACCGTCGAGGCTCCCGCGGGAGGGCGCGTCCTCGAGCTGCTCCGGACGCCGGGGCAGCTGCTGCGCGAGGGAGATCCGATTCTCACCATCGACGTTTCGGACGGAACGGGAGCGACTCCGGCGGGAGAACGGCTCAAGGTTCAGGCATTCGTCCATCCGGGACCGGGAAGAACCATCCGCGAGGGCATGGATGCCTACGTCGCCCCGTCGTTCGTGCGCCGCGACGAGTTCGGACTCCTCGTCGGCCGGATCGCGAAGGTCTCGCGTTTTCCCGCCTCGCCGGAAGGGATGCAGAGCGTCCTCGGAAACCCCGAAACCGTCCGGGCCCTCACGAGCGGCGGCGCTCCGTTCGCCGTCACGATCGAACTCCTGTCTCCCGACTCGGGCGCGGCGCCCGGAGGAGCCCGCGAATATCGCTGGACGTCGCGACACGGCCCGGGGATCGCGCTCAGAAGCGGTACCCTGTGCGACGTCAGCGTCGTCGTGCGCCGAAGGCGTCCGGTGGAGCTGCTCCTCCCCTTCCTCGGGCGCAGCGGGAACGACGCAGGAGGCGCCCGTCCGTGACGTCGTTCTGGAACGCATTCCGGTCGCTCCTCCGGCGCGGCCGCAGGGTCCGGACTCCGACGCTCATCCAGATGGAGGCCACCGAATGCGGCGCCGCCTCGCTCGGAATCGTGCTCGGATACTACGGCCGGACGGTTCCGCTCGAGAAGCTCCGGGAAGAGTGCGGCGTCAGCCGCGACGGAAGCAGCGCCGTCAACATCCTCAAGGTCGCGCGAACTTACGGCATGCTCGCCTCCGGACACCAAAAGGAGCTCGAGACACTGACCGAACTGCCCCTGCCGCTGATTCTCTTCTGGGAGTTCAATCACTTTCTCGTGCTCGAGGGTATCTCGAAAGACCGCTATTGCCTGAACGACCCCGCGACGGGCCCCAGGTCCGTCGACCGTAGGACCATGGACGAATCGTTCACTGGGATCGCGCTCTCGATCACGCCCGGGCCGGACTTCGAACCCGGAGGCGAGCGCCGGAGCCCGTGGAGGCCGCTCCTGAGACGTCTCGCGGGCGCCCGCGAAGCCGTGATATTCGCGCTTCTGACCGGCGTCGGGCTCGTGATTCCGGGGCTTCTCGAACCCGCCTTCCGGCAGGTGTTCACCGACGACGTCATCTCGGGCGGACAAGCCGGCTGGATGTATCCGCTCTCGCTCTTCATGGCCGTTACGGCGATCGTCGCGTTCGCGCTCTCGCACCTCCAGACGACGGCGCTCCGGAACCAGGAGATCACGATGTCCGTCATCCATTCGGGATCGTTCCTGCTGCACCTTCTCAGACTTCCCTACACGTTCTTCCAGCAGCGGTACGCGGGCGAGCTCGGCAATCGCGTCGCCCTGAACGACCTCGTCGCGCAGCGCCTGACGCGGGAACTGTCGTCGACGTTCCTTCAGTGCATTATCGCCGTGTTCTTCGGGTGCATGCTCGCCGTCTACAGCCCCTTCATGGCCGTCGTCGCGCTCGCCGCATCCGCGTTTCTCGCCGGCGTCAGCTCCCTGATCCAGCGCCGCCGGGCGGACCTCAACGAACGTATGAGCATGGAGGCCGGGAAATTCGCCGGACTTGCGCTCGGGGGCATCCGCGTGATCGAGACGATCAAGTCTTTCGGCGGCGAGAACACCCAGTTCGTCCGCCTCGCGGGGCAGCTCACGAAACTCGAGAACGCGACCATGGAACTCGCGTCCTGCGACGCCGTGATCGTACCGCTGCTCCCGACCGTCACGTCGCTCGCGATGGCGTTCGTCCTCTACATCGGCGGGCTCGACGTCATGAACGGGGCGATGACGCTCGGAATGCTTCTCGCGGCGCAGACGCTCATGCTCCAGACCTTGACGCCCGTGACGAACCTCGCGCAGCTCTGGAACACCTGCCAGGACGCCCAGGCGTCCGTCGCGCGCCTCGAGGACGTCCTCAACTACCCGTGTTCGCCCGCGCGCCCGTCGCTCGAAATGGGGGCCATGAAGCGCGCCCCCTCCGTCCGACTCTCGGGACGGCTCGAGATCGAAAAGCTCACGTTCGGCTACTCGCCGCTTTCCCCCGCCCTCGTCGAGGACTTCTCGCTCACGCTCGTCCCGGGCGCGCGCGTCGCGCTCGTCGGATCATCGGCGTCGGGAAAGTCGACGATCGCGAAACTCATCGGCGGGCTCCTCGTCCCGTGGTCCGGTCGCATTCTGCTCGACGGGCGGCCGATCGGGGAGATCCCCGGCGAGCTGCTCCGCGCGTCGATGTCGTCCGTCGATCAGGACGTAATGCTCTGCGAGGGAACCGTTCTCGAAAACCTGACGCTCTGGGACCACACGATTCCGCGCGAACAGGTCATCCAGGCGGCGCGGGACGCGGATATCCACGAGGAGATCGCGTCCCGGAGCGGCGGCTACGACAGCATCGTCGAGGAGAACGGACGGAACTTCAGCGGCGGACAGAAACAGCGACTCGAAATCGCCCGCTCTCTCGTCCGCAACCCGTCGCTCCTCGTTCTCGACGAAGCCACGAGCGCCCTCGACCCCCCGATGGAGGAGCGCATCGATCGGGCGCTCCGGAAACGAGGCTGCACGTGCCTCATCATCGCGCACCGCCTCTCGACGATCCGCGACTGCGACGAAATCGTCGTCCTCGAACGCGGACGCGTGCTCGAACGCGGGACGCACGACGTTCTCATGGCCCGCGGCGGACGCTACGCGGAACTGATCGAAAACTGAAGGACCATAAGAAAAAGGAGCACGTATGCGGGACAGACAATCAGATCGGAAGAGCACACGTCTGAACTCCAGTCACGTGGCCTTATCT
>CALFXN010000372.1 GCA_937957815.1 uncultured Synergistales bacterium | reverse complement strand
GGATTCCGCGATCGGCAAACCGATGACCCCGAGGACTTCCTGTCTCGAAACCCGGCGCAGCCCCCGGCTTTCCGCGATCATGTTCAGGGAATCCGTAATGGCGTAACTGCTGTCAGCCAGTGTCATGTCAAAATCGAAAAGAACACACCTCAAACGCGTCACCATCCCGAAAGTTTTTCTCACCGCATCGTACCCGATATCACCGATAAACGCAAAGGACCGGCATACATCTGCGAACGTCCGGTATATCATATCGGGGGGTATAATTATCGTAAAAAGAACGCTTGGGAGGGATGACTTGATGCTCGGAGCGATTTCCGGCGATATCATCGGTTCCGCATACGAGTGGCACCCTGTGAAGCGCACTTCGTTCTCCATTTTCGTCGCCGAGTCGACGTTCACCGACGATACCGTCCTCACTGTCGCTGTCGCCGACAGCCTCCTGAGCGGCATTCCATACGCGGAGTCGTTCCGGAAGTGGGGACGCCGCTACCCGGACGCAGGGTACGGAGGTCATTTCCGGGAGTGGCTCGCATCCCCTTCCCCGGAACCCTACGGCAGCTTCGGAAACGGAAGCGCGATGCGCGTCAGTCCGGTTGCTTATGCGTTCGAGACTCTCGACGACGTTATGGAAGAGGCGGAACGTTCAGCGGCGCCGACTCACAATCACCCGGAGGGAGTCAAAGGAGCCCAGGCTGTCGCCGCAGCCGTCTTCCTCGCAAGGAGCGGCAGAAGCAGGGACGTCATCAGGAAATTCGTGGAAACGACGTTCGATTACAATCTCCGACTCTCCCTCGCCCAGATACGCGAGGACTACGAATTCGACGAAACCTGCCAGGGGAGCGTTCCCGAGGCGCTCACCGCATTCCTCGAATCGGAATCGTTCGAGGATGCCGTCAGGAAGGCCGTCTCGCTCGGCGGAGACGCGGATACCCAGGCGTGTATCGCGGGAGCCGTAGCGGAAGCGTTTTACGGAGGGGTTCCCGCGAAGATCGCGGCGCAGGCGCGACAGATCCTTCCGGCCGATCTGACGGCCGTCCTAGACGCCTTTTCGGCGAAATACGCCACGCATCGTCCGCGGGAGGGTATGTGACCTTCGCGGCAACGTACCATTTGACGATTTCTTCCCCTTGAAATAAACTGAAGTCCATCGTCAGGAGCCATATCGTTTCAGGGGGAGTGACGTTTCATGAAAAGCGCCAAGCTGGAAGAACTGCTCCGCTCCAAGATGGATACACTGCCCACGAAGGCGCGGAGAGTTGTCGAGTATCTCCTCGCAAATACGAGGGAGGCCGCCTTTCTTTCCATCGGGGAGGTGGCGGCGAAGCTTGACGTTTCGAAGGCTCAGCTCGTCAGGGTATCCCGGGTCCTCGGATTCGCCGGATATTCGGACCTCAAGGACGCATTGAAGGATGCCGTCCTCGAACAGGTCAACCCCTCCGCGACCCTCTCGAGATCGATCTCCGGCTTTTCGAACCTTCCCGTCGAAATTCACCGATTGGAACACGCCAACCTCGACGACACATGGAACCAGCTTCGCGCCGAATCCATTCCGCAATTCTGCGACATCCTCAGGGGGTCGGGAACCATTTATTGCGTCGGATGGGGAATCTCCTCGCTCGTCGCCGAATTTCTCTATACGCGCCTTCTCGAGATGGGGCTCAAAGGCGTACTCATCAAGCGCGGTTCCCTCGCGCTCATCGAGCAGGCACGAGCCGTCACAGCCGAAGACACTGTCGTCGTATGCGAGCTCCCGAGCTACGTCATAGAAGTCACTGAGGCTATGCAACGGGCCTCCGAAACCGGAGCCGCGGTCGTCACGATCACGGACAGTCCGGCGGCTCCGGTCTGCCGGTTCGCGAAACTCTCATTCTATGTCAGCGACGCGAGTCCGACGTTCGGAAGCAGCCTTATCGGTCCGTTTTTCCTCGTTCACGTCCTCACGTCGGCGCTCGTCGCCACCCTCGGCGAAAAGGCCCGCGAAGCCCTCAGGGATCAGGAAAAGGGGCTTCACGACGAGCGGATCTACTACCCAACGTTCGGACTGCGCTACTGACCCCGGCAGAGGGGCTGGAGTTCGACGCAGTCGCCCGGCTTCAGGACCACGACCGACGTGCCTTCCGGGGGGGACGACCGGAAGGCTTCAGGATCCGCCCGGATGACGTCGAATGTGTCGTAGTGCATCGGAACCGCCATCGCCGGACGAATGAACCCGAGAGCGCGGAGCGCGTCCCGGACATCCATCACGAAATTCCCCCCGATCGGCAGCATCGCGAGATCGATGCGCTCGTCGCGAAGGAGGTGCATCTCCATCGAGAGCCCGGTATCTCCCGCATGGTAGATCTTCCTGCCTTCGAGCTCGAGGAGAAAGCCACCCGCGGCTCCTCCGGGGACGGTATCTTTTCCCACGAGATCCGAGCCGTGAAGCGCCGGCGTCATCTTGACGCGCCCGAACGGAAAAGCGAATGCGCCTCCGATGTGCATCGAATGACAGGAGACGCTCTGTTTCTGGAGCCAGGTACAGATTTCGAAGTTCGCAATGACCTGCGCGCCCGTCCGCCTCGCGATCTCGACCGTATCTCCGAGGTGGTCGCCATGGCCGTGCGTCACGAGGATCGCGTCGCTTCGGACGATGTCTTCAGGCGTGATCGCGGCCTTCGGATTTCCCCTTAGGAACGGATCGATCAGCAATTCATGCGTTCCGGTCGAGAGCTGGAACGCGGAATGTCCGAGAAAGCGAATTCGTACCATCCGAGAGTCCTCCTCGTTTCGGGGGGGTGAGAAGGCGGGGTGCGGAAAAGCTCCCCGCCTTCGTTTTTTTCAGGATCCCGCGACCTCTCTTTCCGAAGCGTCCGCTATCGTCACGGCAATCGAAAGTTCTTCAGTTATACGGCGTCATTGTCTCTGCCCGCATCGACTCTCATTACGACAATCGAGAGTTCCTTCAGTTGCTTGTCCGCGACATCGGACGGAGCCCCCGACATGAGGCACTGCGCCCGCTGCGTCTTGGGGAATGCCATGACGTCGCGTATCGACGAGGCGCCGCTGAGCAGCATCACAAGGCGATCCATGCCGAACGCGAGACCGCCGTGCGGCGGCGTCCCGTAGGAAAGCGCGTCGAGGAGGAATCCGAAGCGGTTCCTCGCGTCTTCCCTGGTGAACGCGAGACAGGAAAAGACCTTTTCCTGCACCTCCGGGTCGTGGATCCGTATGGATCCCCCGCCGACCTCGCTCCCGTTCAGAACACAGTCGTACGCGCGGGAGCGGACTTCTCCCGCTTTCGTCTCCATGAGCGGAATATCTTCGGGCAGCGGCGCCGTGAAGGGGTGATGGACGGCCGTCCAGCGACGCTCTTCCTCGTCCCACTCGAAAAGAGGAAACTGCACGACCCAGAGGAATTCCCACGTTCCTTTCGATACGAGGCCGTGTTCGCGCGCGAGCTCAAGACGAAGCGTGCCGAGGATATCCGCGATTTTCTTTCTGCTCTTCTCAGCGACGACGAAAAGCGCGTCTCCGTCACCGACCCCTGCGGCGCGAAGCAGCGCTTCCTGCTTGTCCGGCGACAGGAACTTCACGAGCGGCCCCCTGAGAGCTCCGTCCTTGAACTGGAAAGCCGCACACCCGGTTCCGCCGAGTTTCTTCACCCGTTCCTCGACATCGGAGAGCCCTTTACGCGAGAGCGACGCCCCTCCGGGCAACGGGACGCCGCGGACATAGCCGCCGTTCGCGAGAATTTCCCGGAAGAGGGCGAACTCCGTATCAGAGAAGACAGGCGCCAGGTCCGCGATTTCGAACGGGATTCTCAGGTCGGGTTTATCGCTTCCGTAACGGTCCATCGCGTCCCAGTACGCCATTCGGCGGAACGGCGTCGGAATATCGATATTGAGAATTGTCTTGAAAAGCTCCTTCATATACCCTTCGATGAGCTCATAGATCGTTTCCTCGGTGACGAAGCTCAGCTCCATGTCGATCTGAGTGAACTCCGGTTGGTGGTCCGCCCGGAGGTCCTCGTCCCGGAAACACTTGACGATCTGATAGTAGCGGTCGAAACCGCTGATCATCAGGATCTGCTTGAAGATCTGCGGCGACTGCGGCAGGGCGAAGAAATTCCCTGGACTCACGCGGCTCGGGACAAGGTAGTCCCTGGCCCCTTCGGGCGTGGACTTCGTCAACATCGGCGTTTCGATGTCGATGAAACCATTTCGCGAAAGGTATTCGCGCGTGAACATGGCGACCCTGTTCCGCATACGGAGGTTTCTTTGCATTTTCTCGCGCCGGAGGTCGAGATAGCGGTGTTTCAGGCGAAGATTTTCGTCGACTTTGTCAGTGGCGTCGGAAACTTCGAACGGGAGCGGGGCAGACGGAGAAAGCGGGAGCAATTCCTCCGCCGTGACCTCGAAATCTCCGGTCGTCATCGCCGGATTGCACGTCCCCGCGGGTCTGTTTCCCACGACGCCGGAGACGGCGATGACA
>CALFXN010000371.1 GCA_937957815.1 uncultured Synergistales bacterium | reverse complement strand
GATCACTTCCGCGATGGCTTCCGCATCAAACGGGAGATTGCCGTGTTCCCTGACAAAACTTCCGACAAACTGGGCCATCTGTCTTTCGGTGTCTTCGTTCCTGAGCATGTCGATGTCGAAGTCGGCCTTGATCTTGAACATCTTCTGGAACTCAGGATCGTAATATTGCAAAAGGGCATAAAGGTACGGCGTTCCGACGATGACGACCTTCATGTCGATCGGAATCGGCTGCGGACGAAGAGACGATACGGGAACCGCTCCGTACTGCTCCCCGAGGTTTTCGATGGTTGCCTCTCCTGTCCTCAGAACGCGCTTCAGGGCCTCCCACGACATGAAGTTCATCAGAACCTTCTCTGCGTCGAGAACCAGGAAACCTCCGTTCGCTTTGTGAAACGCGCCTGCGACGATCTTTCCGAAATCCGTGTACAGGTAGCCCTGCCGACTCTCGTACTCCACCTTGCCTGAAAGGTTGTAATACGTGGGGTTCGTTTCCCAGATGACCGGAGCGCCGTCCGACGCATCGTTCGCAACAAAGACGTTCACGTAGTACCTGCCGAAATCGATATCGGCGTTTTCATCCTTCACGGCCGCGACGAAAAGATTGAAGTTTTCGATGATATTCTCCGCCAGCGCATCGATCCATGTACTCAGGACATCGCTTCCGCCGTACTTCCCTTTCAGATCCTGAAGGTAGGGCATGATTGCATTCCGGCAGATTTCGGCCTCGAGTTTCGTGATCCGCTCCTTGAGGACCTTCTCAAGATCCCGGATCTTCCGAAGTACTTCGAGTGTGCGCTGCGACACATCTTCTGAATTCTTCTGGAGCTCTTTCTGTTTTTCTTCAGAAAGCGCCTCGAACTCCTCCTGCTGGATTTCCCTCGAAGTCGTCTCCCCGCTTTCCGACGTTTCCTGCGTCAGCGGAATGTTCACGAAACCCTGGGGGGTACGTTTGAGTGAAAATCCTTTTTCAACGGCCCACGATTTGAGCTCTTCCATGAGTCCGTTGACTTCTTCCTGGAAGTTCTTGACGAGCTGCGCCTTCGAATCCTCGTATTGGCTCTTTTCGAAAGCCTTGCTGATAGCCGTTTTCATTTCTTCGATGAGTTCTTTGAAGGCCTCTCCCATTTCCCTGCCTTTACCCGCAGGGAGTTCGATGGCAAGAGGCCGCCCGGGATCCTGAAAGTTGAATACATACACCCAGTCGGAGGGCGCAGGACGTCTTTTCGCGACGTCGCGCAAGCGATCGAGCGTATACGTCGTCCTCCCGCTTCCCGGATGTCCGAGAACAAAAATGTTGTACCCCTTATGCCCGACGTTCAGTCCGAACGAAATCGCCTGTACGGCGCGTTTCTGGCCGATGAATTGTTTCGGACACTCTATGTCGTTGGTCGTGAAGAACCCGAGGGTACGTGCGTCGGTCGTTTTTCTGAGTTGGGTTATGGAAAGCTCGTTCTTGTCAGCAACAGCCATTCTGCTTCCCCCTTCGCCTCGGAATAAGGGTCTCGTTCCCTTTCGCATCATGACGGATTCATTCTACACCGGCGTTTCGCAACGGACATCTTGAGAAGAGGATGTGAAGCGACTAGAATGCTCCGGCAGATAGGAGGCATTATCCCATGATGTTATCTTACAGAAAAGTGCTTGTCTCCGGGATCGTTCAGGGCGTCGGTTTTCGTCCCTTCTGTGCGCGGATGGCTCTCGAGATGGGAGCCAACGGCAGTGTCCGGAATACGTCGGAAGGAGTCGTTATCGAGCTCGAAGGAGACGTAGCACTCCTCGAGGAATATCTCCGCCGCATCGAACGCGAGCAACCCGATGCGGCGGCAGTAACCTCCATTGAAATTCTCGAAGAAGAAATTCCCCGGGTGAAGCGCGTCTTTTCCCGTTTTTCGATCGAACGCAGCATCCGGCAGGACGAACAGAGGGTTCTGATTCCACCCGACATCGCAACGTGCGACGACTGTCTTCGGGAACTCGACGATCCTCACGATCGCCGGTTCCAGTACCCTTTCATCAATTGCACGAATTGCGGCCCACGGTATACGATCATTCGTGATCTTCCATACGACCGTCCGTCCACGACGATGAGCCGCTTCGAACTCTGCGCTTCGTGCAGGGACGAATACGAGGACCCCCATAACAGACGTTTCCACGCCCAACCGAACGCATGTCCGGAATGCGGCCCCTCCGTCACGCTGACGGATGCGGCGGAAAATCTCCTGTCACACGGAACGAAAGCTCTCGAGATGCTCGCTGATCGCCTTCGCAGGGGAGCGATCGCCGCCATCAAGGGGCTCGGCGGTTTCCACCTCGCCTGCGACGCATATTCGGATGCGTCCGTCGGACTTCTGCGGCTGCGAAAGCACAGACCTCACAAACCCTTCGCTCTCATGGTCGCCGACGAGGCTGCGGCCGAATCGCTCGTTATCCTCTCCCACTCAGCCCGTCGCGCGCTCACCGGCAGCAGGCGTCCGATCGTCCTCTGCCCGTCGCGCTCCTGCGACTCCGTGTCCTCACTCGTCGCTCCGGGCCAGGACACGATCGGCATTATGCTGCCGTATACGCCGTTGCATCACCTTATCATGCGGAATTTCAGGGCACTTGTGATGACCAGCGCCAATATGAGCGAGGCTCCAATCATCTCGGATAACACACAGGCAATGGATCGTCTCGCAACCATTGCTGACGTTTTCCTTATGCACAACCGCGACATCCATATGCCGATCGATGATTCCGTCGTCGTTCCGTACAGGAGGAATTCCTTTCCCGTCCGCAGAGCGCGCGGGTTCGTCCCCTCGCCTGTCGTCATTCCGTTTCGTGCGCCCGTTATCGTTGGAGCGGGAGGAGAGATGAAGGCGACCTTTGCCGTAAGCCAGAGGAATCTTGTCTTTCCGAGCCAGTACCTCGGCGATCTGAAGCAAGTGGAAACAATCGAATTCTACAGGCGGGCGCTCGCGCACCTGTTGCGCCTCTACAACTTCCACCCGCGATTTTTCGTACATGACAGGCATCCGCAGTATCTTTCGACGAAAGCCGCGATTGAAGCGTTTTCTCCTCTGCCGGAAGCAGTCATGGCCGTTCAGCACCACTATGCGCATATGGCGGCGTGCATGATCGACAATCGGGTTGAGGATGACGTCATCGGCGTTATTTTCGACGGAACAGGATATGGCGACGACGGCACGATATGGGGAGGAGAATTCCTCGTCGGCAACCTGAAGGAATACCGACGTGTCGGATCCCTGTATCCCGCGAGACTTCCCGGAGGTGAGAAAGCCATTCTGGAACCATGGCGCTACGCGATCTCGTTGCTGAGTGAATGCTACGACGCACGAACCGCCATATCTCTGGCGACATCCCTGTGGCCTGAAAGGTCCGTACTGTCCAGGTCCATAACGAAAGCTCTCCCTTTCTCCCCGGAGACGACTTCCTGCGGACGCCTTTTCGACGGGGTCTCAGCGATTCTGGGTATCCGCGACACCATCTCGTACGACGGACAGGCTGCAATGGAGCTCGAGGCGCTCGCCGGAGGCCGCTTGTCCGCCCCTTTCGACATCACCAGGCGGGGTGGATTCCGCCATTTGGACTGGCGTCCCGCGATTCGCTGGATCGTCGAACGACTGGACGCTCCCGACAGGAGAGCTCTGTCGGGAGGATTTCACAGAGGGCTCGCCCGCTCCATCGCCGAAATATGCGATCTCATTTCCCATGAGACCGGGATCCGGAAAATAGCTCTTTCCGGGGGTGTCTGGCAGAACAAACGACTTCTGACATTGACCGAAGGACTCCTCCGGATAATGAAACTGACCCCCCTGATTCACCGCTCGCTGTCTCCGAACGACGAATGCGTCTCGGTCGGACAGGTCGCCATAGGGGCGGCAAAATGGAGTCAATGAAAGAGGCGACCGGGATATCTCCCTGTCGCCTCTGTTTGCGCTGTATTCTTTTTCCTACCTCTGTACAGTACCCCCTTCGTAATCGACACCGCTGATCGACGAGAGTTTTTTCGATTTATGGATGGCCTCGACAAAACGGATCGTCCCGCTGTGAGAACGCATCACCATCGACGAGGTCCGTATTTCATGCCCCTCGTAACGGACTCCCCGAAGAAATTCGCCATCGGTAACGCCCGTCGCGGCAAAAAAGACGTTGTCCCCCTCGACGAGATCGTCCAGTGTGAGGACCTTTTCGAGATCGAGCCCCAGCGCCCGGCTTTCCGCAGCTTCATCTTCGTTTCTCGGCCAGAGCTTGCACTGCATGTTTCCTCCGAGACACTTGATCGCACACGCGGTTATGACCGCCTCCGGAGATCCTCCGATCCCCATCAGGAGATCAAAAGCTCCCTCGTGCTTGCACGTCGAAAGCGCTCCGGCAACGTCACCGTCTGGAATCAGACGGATTCGGGACCCCACGTTCCGTATGGCGTTCTTGAGTTCGTCGTGCCGGGGACGATCAAGCAGAACAACGGTAATGTCCTGAACCGACTTGTTCTTCTTCCGAGCGACTCTTCTGATGTTCTCCTCGACCGGAGCCTCAATGTCGATCACGTCCGCTGCATCCGGCCCGGTTACCAGTTTGTTCATATAAAAAATATTTTTGGGATTGAACATCGTTCCCTTGTTGGAAACCGCGACGACACTGATGGCTCCCGAGAGGCCGAGAGATGTCAGCCGCGTGCCGTCGACGGGGTCCACCGCGATGTCGACGTCCGGGGTATCCGCACATCCCAGTTCCTCTCCGTTGAAAAGCATCGGGGCTTCGTCCTTTTCTCCTTCGCCGATAACGACCCGTCCCTTCATGGACACCGTGTTCAGCATGTACCGCATGGCGTTGACTGCAGCCCCGTCCACGGCATTCTTGTCTCCGCGCCCCATCCACCGACCGGCCGCCATCGCGGCGGCTTCAGTCGTCCGTACCAGTTCCATCGCCAGGTTTCGGTCAGGTGCTTCCATTTACGCGCCCTCCATTCTTTTTCCCAGAAGACGAATAGTGTCTTCAGGAGTCGAAACGTTTGAAAATCTCGTCCACGTGCGTGTAGTACGCCCCGAGATCGAAAAACCTGTGAAGTTCTTCTCTGGTGATCTTCGAGACAACCCTGGGATCCGCTCCGAGCAGATCCTCAAGGGTCCCTGCTCCATCCCAGCATTTCATCGCATTTTCCTGAACGATCGCGTACGCCTCCTCCCGCGGTAACCCATGTCCCTCGACCAATCCGAGCAGAACCTTCTGGCTGAAGACAAGTCCACGCGTCACACCAAGGTTTTTCCGCATGGATTCCGGGGATACAGTGAGACCGGCGACGATTTTTCGCATTGTCTCAAGCATATAGGCCGCGATGTGAAACGCATCCGGCCAGATTACCCGTTCGACGGATGAATGACTGATATCCCGTTCATGCCAGAGTGCGATGTTTTCCATCGCTGTCGATGCATAGCCCCGGAGGAGCCGCGACATACCCGAGACGCGTTCGCACAGGATGGGGTTTCGCTTGTGAGGCATAGCCGAGGATCCCTTCTGATGCTTTCCGAAAGGCTCCGCCGCCTCAAGAACTTCGGTCCGCTGCAAATGGCGAATTTCCACGGACATCCTCTCGAGCGCTCCTCCCAACAAAGCGAGCGCAGTGAGGACACCGGCATGCCGATCGCGCTGCAGGATCTGATTGGATACCTTCGCGGGAATCAATCCAAGGATATCGCATACCCTGCTTTCGATCGAAGGGGGGCAATGCGCATACGTTCCGACGGCACCGGACACTTTCCCGCACGAAATCTGTTTGCGAGCGAACGATATGCGCTCCCTGTCTCTCTCAAGTTCAGCGTACCAGTTCAGGATCTTCAGTCCGAACGTCGTCGGTTCGGCGTGAACGCCATGGGTTCGGCCAACGCACGGCGTATGTCTGTATGCCTTTGCCTTTTCGAGAACCTCCGCCATGAGTTCGTCGGTTTCCACGTCGATGACA
Organism: uncultured Synergistales bacterium; assembly: GCA_937957815.1. Lineage (GTDB taxonomy): Bacteria > Synergistota > Synergistia > Synergistales > Aminobacteriaceae > CALFXN01. The sequence continues at coordinate 1,864 of CALFXN010000371.1, read as the reverse complement.
TCAAGGGCTTCCATGAGAACCAGCGATGCGGCCGTATCGATCACGTCGCTGCTCGTCAGGCCGAGGTGAACCAGTCGCCCCTCGTTCCCGATTTTTTCGGCAACCGCCGATACGAACGCGATGACGTCGTGGTGGACATCCCTTTCGATTTCCTCGATGCGGGCAATATCGAAATCCGCTCGTCTTTCTATCGTCTCGAGGTCTTTCGGAGAGATGACCCCCTCCTCCATCCATGCACGGCATACGGCAAGTTCGACCTTCAGCCACGTCCTGTACTTGTGTTCCTCGCTCCACACTGGGAGCATCGTTCTGGACTGATACCGTTCGATCATTGTTTCACCCTCCAGTTTCGGGAATCACGTAGCCATTGTTCCCGCGCTTTCGAAAGAAACCCGTCATAGACGCCGCTTGCAAAATCCGGGAACGTATAATCAAAGGAAACCCATTTCCCGAAGCGGAATCTGAGTGTCACTTCGGCGAAAATGCCCTTCCCGAGGTAGATCCGGTGCGCGTGGTCTTTCGTCGAAGCAAGGACGAGACGAGATCCGTTCACGTACCCCGGATCGAGATTGACACATCGTGGTGTCCTGCTTTTCTTTTCGATCGTGCATGTCACGTGTTTCAGCTCCGGCAGATCCTCCGCGTTGTAGAATCCTTCAAAGCACACGAATGTACGGAAAAGCACGGGAGCGATCTCATCATAGTAATGGGTCAGTGAAAACGGGAGGGTCTCTCCGAAAAGGGAAACGGGACCGATGGCACGCTCCAGCTCGTCCTTCGACCAGAAAAACCATTCTGTATCCGGATGGAGAATTCCGCAAATGAGCGTTACAGGCTGAGTGATCATCGTTTTTCCCGATCCGCACGAATCCGCAGATATCCGATCGTCTTTCCGTCCCAGACACATGGGATATCGTCCCGTGCGATCTTTCGGCTGTTCCCCACTCTCTCAACGCTCGTTCCCGTTTCTTTCAGGTAGTCGCTGAGGGCCCTGCCGATGGATGCCCACCACAGGATTTCATCCGCTCTCTGAACATCCTCCGTAACGTCTTCTATTGTGTAGAACTCTCCCTCAAGAAGCCTCAAAACGAACGTGGCAGAGTTCTTCGACGAAGAATTCGCAAAGAACTCACCCGGGACTTCTCCTTCTTCAACAGGTGGGGTGAACGGATGAGAACCGAAGCGCTCGCGCGCTTCCCTGTTGCAGGATATTTTTTCCCCGTCAAAGCGCACAAGCGGAAGCGGGATTTCCCACCAGACGGGAAATACTCCTTCTTCCGGATGAAAGGCGACGTTTCCGAGGGTCGTCACATACGCTCCCTCCCGTGAGATACAGAGCACGGACGCCTCCCTTCCCATCCTCCGAAGGCTCTCGTTATCGGCCGCGGGAACAAGCGAGGGAATTTCTCCGATCCCGATATCGGCGCCCCACTTCTCGATCAGAGGAAAAATCCTTTCCCTCTCCATTGAGAAGGCTGCAGCGTCTTCGTCGAGCCTTATGACGCTGCAGCTGCACGCGCAAAGTACCCGAAGAAGCAGTGACAGCGGGCTTTGCAACGTCAGAGACTCAAGGAGGTGATCAACTTTCTGCGCGTTCATTTTCCAGAAGCGCCCGAACGAACTCTTCGGGAGAAAACGCGCGCAAATCCGAGACGCTTTCCCCTACGCCGATGTACCGAACTGGAACCTTCAGTTTATCAGCGATTGCCAGAAGGATCCCTCCCTTTGCAGTACTGTCGTACTTCGTCAGAACCACTCCATCGACAGGCATCGCCTGTCCGAAGATTTCGGCCTGTGCGAGACCGTTCTGTCCCGTCAGATCGGAAGAGCGTCGTGTAGGGAAAGAGTGTAGATCTCGGTGGTC
>CALFXN010000370.1 GCA_937957815.1 uncultured Synergistales bacterium | reverse complement strand
GGGCGGGGCGCGTCGTCTTCTCATGATTTTCGATGGTACTCATATACCACATGAAACCGTGACCCTGATAGGGTCATTTTCATTCCGCAGGCATTCCTCCATACCTCTCGCCCGGATGAGAATCGTATCCACGCTCTCAAGAAAGGGCATCAACTTGTGCAGACATGTCTTTCTCCATCGCCCTACAGTCTTTCTTCCCCAACCGAGTTCGTCGGCGGCGATCTGCCGGTGATCTCCCTTTCGCCCCATATCCCACCAGTACACTCCAACGAATTCAAGTTCGCGACACGAAAGTGTCAAAAGCCCTTCCTCGATCGCTTTGATGTTCCGTAACACTCGCTGATACTCACGGTTTTCCTCTTTGTGGATAACAATTCTCTCCTGCTCGGGGACCGACTCGCCGCCCTGCACCCGTTCGGCGTATGGATCGCGAGAAGAGGATTCGATCGTTTCATCCAGAACGGCGAGATATCTCTTCCACGCGGGATAGAACGATAGCTTCAGCTCCGCTCGCTCCATCTCGTCCGCCGCGTACGGGGAGATGATCTCGCAGATCATTTCGGACAGCAGCTTTCGTTTATCCATTCATCGGCCCCCCGCCATCTCCCGAATGCCGTTCAGAATCCGCTCCCTGTTCTCCAGCGACACCGCCGAAACGATCTCCGAAAGCGTGTCGATGAATTTGTGCGCCTTCTCCAGCTCAACGCGCAATCGGTCTATCTCGCGCTTCGCCTCCATATTGCCGTACAGGATCGCACCGATGTACCTGTTTCCATCGCACCTCTGGCAATGCGTCGGCATATCGCGCTCCTAGTCGTAGAGCAGGAGAATTTTCTTCTCATCGGCAGGCATCGTCAAATCGCCTCCTTGAATAACGCAAGTTGTCCTTCCACCGCCGCTACCGGCTCCCACAACCGATGCAAGCCGCCCATCATCATCGCCGGAGTTCGCCAAGGAGACCCGAATTGCTCCAGACTCAAGGTATTTTTATGCTCGACAACCGCCATGATCCCAAGCAGGGAAAGCTGGATATACGTCATATGGACCGCTCGCACGTCGATATCCGCACATGAGGCCTTGAGATATTTCTGCGGCTCGAATCCCCGCGCTCGCATCGCTTCGGCGAACGCGATGACCATTCCCCCTGCACCGCAAGCCGGTTCGGAAATCGAGACATATCCTTTCTCCTCGATATATCGCTTCAGGCTTGATCCGTCGCCGATCAACATTTCCGCCATACACCGGCTCAACTGATACGGCGTGAAAAACTGCCCTGCCTTCGCGTTATGAACCTCAAGTGCGCCGAACAATAGCCCAAGGGCGTCGGTTGGCGCTTCGTCCAGAGTCTCGACAAGTGCGGCGAAGAGTCGTGAAAATATCTCTCTGTCTCGAGGATCGTATCTCCCAATAATCCGCATGTATTCCGCATGGCGATCATCACAAGCAATCGAATCACATGAGTTCGATATAGAGATCGCAGCGAGTGCGACAAAATCCGAGAAGGTCGCCCACTTGTCATATTGCCCGGAGAAAGAGTCAAAGAGCCTGGTCATACGCTTCATATCGGCAGCGCCCCTTGCGCCTGTTCCTGTTTCGCCCGGATCTCCCGCTCGGCCAGATCGATCCGTGCGTAAAGCT
>CALFXN010000369.1 GCA_937957815.1 uncultured Synergistales bacterium | reverse complement strand
CTGGATCGCCTTTTCCCGGCAGACCCGGACGCATTCCCCGCAATCGATGCACAGCTCCGGGATGATGCGGACAAGACCTTCGATAACGCGCAACGCTTCGGTCGGACAGGACTTGATGCAATTGGCGCACCCACGGCACCGCGCATCCTGAACGCGGACTCCTCCGGACACGTCTATCCCTCCTTCACGCTTTCCCGATTCATGTCGCCAGGAAACCGGATGATCGCAAAAACCGAGGTCCCCTTGCCGACTTCCGACGTCACCTCGAGGACATCCGCGTTGCGTTTCATGTTCGGGAGCCCCATTCCGGCACCGAAACCCATCTCGCGGATTTCGTCCGTAGCGGTGGAATAGCCTTCCGTCATCGCGAGCCCGATATCCGGAATTCCCGGCCCCCGGTCCCGCGCGAGAATCTCGAGCCGATCAGGGTAAACGGACGCGATCACTTCGCCTCCGCCGGCATGAATGACCAGATTCATCTCCGCCTCGTATGCAACCACCGTTGCCCTCCGGGTAATGTCCGAAGGAATCCCGAGCATTTTCAGGACCGATTTGAGCTGTGTCGAGGCTTCCCCTATCGCGTCGAATACCCCGCCCTGCACCTCGTACCGTTCAACGTAGGGTTGGGGACCCACGCACTACACCTCGCGATCAGGAATGCTACAGGGAAGCAGTCCCTCGCGGTACAGAATCCCGCAGTTTTCGAACATGCTCAGACGGCTCAGAATCACGGGGATCTTCACCTGATACGCGAGACTGATCGCCGCGTCCTGGGGGCGCTTTCCGCGTACGAACACGACCGCCGGAATATCGAGCATCTGGGCGGTCCGCATGATCTGCACGTTCGTCAACCCCGTCAGAAGGAGAGACCCGGGGCGGGCAAACGCGAGGACATCGCTCATCAGATCAGATCCGTACGCATACTCCACATCGATCGAATCGAGAAGCTCCTCGCCGCTCAGAACTTCGGCATTGGTGAAGCGGATCACGTCTCTCAGTCTCATGTCACAATCCTCCCTGATTTGATGGCGCCGGCACGTAGGCAGACCGCCGGACAACGCGTCAGTACGCCGCACCCCGTGCGGCCACATCGAACTCCGCCTCCTGCCGCCACCTGTGTGACGACACGCGGTAGATCCGGACACTCCGCGACTGCGGTCTGTGCGTTATGGGATTGATGGAGAGCATTTCCTTTCCGAACGGAATTCCGCTCATCGTCGACAGAGCGACATCGAGCGACGCCCCGGAAGCATTCACGCGGGAGAGAGCCGCGATGATCCATCTCGCGCATGCATACACTCGTGCGGCCGAAAGAAGATCCTCCGGCCGCACGGAGAATTCAAGGCGCAAACGCCGCGAGAGACCGAGAAACGGGAATCCGTCCGTCGCGTTCTGGCTCACGGCAAGAAGTCCCTGAAACGGGACGAGCATCTCGTCGCGATCCCCGGCATTCCAGATTTCGACGGAGATCCCGAACTTGGCCGCCACGCGCCACATATCCATCGCCGACATGGCACCGAGCCAGACGATGACGGCCTTCGAACCGCTGTCGCGGATTTCCTGCATGACGAACTCGAAGGCGTTCTCTCCCTCCCCGGGGAAAAAGAGGGGAAAGACGTCGAACCCCTTCTCTTCGAGAAAAACGCGTGTCAGCGAAGCGCCGCGCCTGGAGTCCTCGCCGAGATTGTCGGAAACGAGCGCGATACGACTCTTCGCGGGCAGATGCGCCGCCGCGAAACGAGACAGCGCATC
>CALFXN010000368.1 GCA_937957815.1 uncultured Synergistales bacterium | reverse complement strand
CGTCCGCGGTGAGCGGCGTTTCGGGCAGCGCGAGAAGGCCGTTTCCGACGTAGTCGAGCGAGCGAGCGATTTCCGCGCTCCTGACGCGCGCCCTCGCGAGCACGTCGCCGGTCTTCTCCGTCACGGTTTCGATCGGAACCTCGCCATACCCCGCGTAGGGGAACGAACGGCGGACGTCGAGCGCCGCGCCGCAAGCCCGGGCGGCCGGTCCGACGAGACCGAGCGCGACAGCGTCGTCGACCCCGAGAACGCCCGTTCCATCGAAGCGCGCCATGACCGTCGGCGTCTCCCAGAGAAGGTTCGTCGCGTCCGTGACATCCCTTCTGACGGAAACGAGTTGCCCGAGAAGGTGCGTCACGAGCTGCCCGTCGATATCCCGTTTCACCCCGCCCGGACGGATGAGTCCCCGCGAGAAGCGGTTCCCGCAGATGGCGGCCGTCATATTGAGGACGACTCCGCGGATGCGACCGCAGAACGAACTCGTCGGCAGGAAACCGACGTCGCCCGCGAGAGCTCCGAGATCGCCGGTGTGGCACGCGATGCGCTCGAGTTCCTGCGCGATATTCCGGATCATCCGCGCGCGTTCGGGAACGTGCCTGTGCGCGAGGGCCTCCATCGCGCCGCAGTACGCGGTCGCGTGTCCGGCCGTGCAATCTCCCGAGACCGTCTCGGCCATGTGCATCCGTACTGACGGCGCCACGTCCGCGAAGGCCTTTTCGACGCCCCGGTGCTGGTATCCGAGCGAAATTTCGAGGTGCAGCACGATCTCGCCGTGGCACTGGAAACGGAAGTGTCCCGGTTCGATGACACCAGCGTGGACCGGACCGACGGCCACCTCGTGGACCTCCGCTCCCTCGACGCGGTAGAACTCCATATCGCCGATCGATGTGTGCGGCAACGCGCTCCCGCGCGGAAAGCGGACGGGCTTGAGCCATGGATGTCCCTCCGGAAGCGGGCCGCCGTTTTCGGCGATCTCGCGCTCGAAGAGGTGCGCCTGAAGGCAGTCGGGCGTGAGCGAGGGGTAGCGGTCGCCGTCGACGACGCCGACGGTCGCGCCGAGAGAGCCTTCCCGATCGTCCGCGAGAACGGCGCAGAGACGCGCGCGCCCTTCTCCCGGAATGCGGAACAGCGCCGCGAGACGTTGTCCGCCCGCGACCCGCCGTACGACGAGGTCGCGGAATTCCGTGACCTGAGACTCGGGGATGCCGGACAGCGGAAAAGCGCGCGCGTTCCGGATCGGAAGCCACGACGTCGTCATATCAGAGCCCTCCCGCGATGGCCGACGCATGTTCGATGAGCCGCGCGATCGGCGACGGCAGCCAGATCCCGAACAGAAGCACCATGCAGCAGAGCGCGAGCGGCGGAACGTCGGCGGCTTCGATCGGACGCGACCTGGGAACGCAGACGGCGGGATCGGACGGACGTCCGAACGCCATCGGGATGACGATTCGCCACATGCCGACGAAGACGATCCCGAGCGCCGAGAGGAACGCCGCGAGAAGCCACCATCGTCCGCCGCGGCCAAGGACCGCCATGACCGAGAACTCGCTCACGAACGTCCCGAACGGGGGCACGCCGCAGATCGCGAGAAAGCCCGCGATCCAGAGAAGCCCCGTTGCGGGCGAGATGCGGATGAGGCCCGACACCGCGCGCGTCGACTTCGTGTGGTACGCGCCCAGAATCGTCCCCGCGAGAAGGAACAGCGCCCCCTTCGTCAGGGAGTGGTTGAGCGCGTGCAGCAGTCCGCCGAAGGAAGCTCCCGCTCCGGCCGCGATCGCGAGGATCCCCATGTGCTCGATGCTCGAATACGCGAGCAGGCGCTTGAAGTCCGCCTGCCGGAGCACGAACCACCCGGCGAGGAGCATCGACAGCGCGCCGAACGCGGCGAGAAGGCCGTTGCTGTACCCGCCGATTCCCGCGCGCACGAGGATCGCGTTGGTCCGCAGAATGCCGAGGAAGGCGCAGTTGAGCAACGCGCCCGAAAGCAGCGCCGATACCGGCGACGGCGCCTCGCTGTGCGCGTCGGGCAGCCATGTGTGCATCGGCGCGAGCCCCATCTTCGTGCCGTAGCCGACGAGAATGAGCGCGAACGCAACCTTCAGCCAGACCGGATTGAGCGAAACGGCGCGTTCGGCGAGATCCCGAAACGTCATCGGAAGGCCGTACGTCGCGGGATCGAACGCGACCGACACGGCAAGCGCCGTGTTGCCGACGAGTGCGATCGCGATGCCGACCGAGCAGATCAGAAGGTATTTCCACGTCGCCTCGAGCGACCGTGACGAACGCTGATAGCTGATCAGCGGAGCGCTCGCGAGCGTCGTCGCCTCGATGGCCATCCAGAAGACGCCCGTGTGCAGGCTCAGGATCGCGAGCGTCGTCGTGCCGAGGAAGAAGAGCATCGCGCACGTGAAGACGGCCTCGCGGGAGAAGCGTCCCCGGCTTTCGACGGGGAGTTCGTGTCCTCGGAGGTACGCGACCGTCGCGAACGACGACGACGCGAAAAGGACGCTCGTGATCAGCAGAAAGAGCATCGAGAGCGCGTCCAGGCCGATCCACCGTCCGGCCGACGGCTCGAAGCCGGTTCTCCAGACGATGAGGGTGCAGGCCAGGTGAAAGAACGACACGATCGTAATCAGGCGTCGCCGGACGCGGGGCGACGAAATTCCCAGGCTCGCGAGCCCGGCCGCGAAAGGCGCGAGAAACAGGATTCTGAGCATCATGCGATCAGTCCTTCAGCTCGGAGAGTCTGTCGATGTCGATATGCCTGAACTCCTGCCGGATGTGCAGGATGATGACGCCCATGATGAAGACCCCGACGAAAACGTCGAGAAGAACTCCCGTCTCGACGATGAGCGGACCGTGGACCGCGAGCGCCGGGGCGAGGACGTAGATTCCGTTCTCCATCGCGAGGTACCCGATCGCCTGCGAGATCGCCTTCCGTCTCGCCACGATCAGGAAGATCCCCGTAATCATCGAAATGAGCGCGACAGCGACGACGAGCGGATCGGCCGCTCCCGCGGGCATCGGAAGTTTCTCCGCCGCCCAGACGGAGAACCCCGTCGCGGCGAGTCCGATGAAGAGCGAAACCCGGTACCCGACGAGCGGTTCGACCTCTCGCCGTATCCCCGCGGAACGGAGCGCGCGCGTCATCAGCGCCGGAAGCGCGGCGCACTTGACGAGCCCCGTCACAGAGAGGAACGTCCACGCTTCCCACGAGAGGCTCCCCTCGTGCGTGACAACCGCAAGACACACGAGAAGGAACGCCTGCGCCGCGACGCACCGGACCAGGCTGTCGACGCGCGACGTCGCGAACATCCGCAGATTGACGAGAAGCAGCAGGGCGATGATACTCTGGTCGATCATGATCCTACCTCACCACCCACATGACCCAGAGGGCCGACATCACGAACGCGATGCCGAGAAGTAGCGGCGTTCTCCCCATCTTGAGCCTCGCCACGAGCGACTCCACGAGTCCCACTCCTATCTGGAGGACGAACATGCAGGCGAGCGTCACGCATGCGTCCAGCAACGCCGATCCTGTATGGACCGGGAAGACGAGTCCGGTGATCAGGAGCCCCAGAACCCAGAGCTTGAGCGCGCCCGCGTATTCGATGAACGCGAGATCCGTGCCGCAGTGGTCGAGAACCATGACCTCGTGGATCATCGTGAGCTCGAGATGCGTCGTAGGGTCGTCGACGGGGATTCGGGCGTTTTCGGTCAGATAGACGATCACGAACGTCGCCAGAATGAAAATCATCGCCGGCATATGCGCCCCAAGAAACGCGGACGTCCCTATCCGGCCGTAGATTCCGCTGAGCGACACGCTTCCGGTAATCGCGCCGAGTCCGGCCACGCCGAGAAGCAGCGCGGGTTCGCCGAGCGCGGAGAAGAACGCCTCGCGGTTCGCTCCCATCCCCTCGAAGCTCGACCCCGTGTCGAGCGCCGCAAGAATCGTGAAGAAACGCCCAAGCCCGAGAAGATACGCCATGAGGAGAACGTCTCCCTCGAAGTGCAGCAGCGCAGGTCTGCCCCCGAACGGGACGAGGCAGAGCGCGCCGAGGATCGTCGCGAGCGTCACGACGGGCCCGGCACGGAAGATCCAGGTCGTCGTCGAGCTGTAGACGGCCCCCTTGCGGAGAAGGCGCGCGAGGCTCCAGTAGGGTTGCAGCACCGGAGGCCCCTGGCGGCCGGCCATCCGGGCTTTCGTCCGGTCGATGATCGTCCGCAGGAACGGTGAGAGAACGAGCGCGAGCGCGACGCCGCCGAGAGCGGCGAACGTATCGGCGATCACAGCAGGCTCCAGAAGAGGACCGCGGCCAGCGCAAGGAGGATGTAGAAGACATAGGCGTGCGTCCCGCCGTGCTGGATCCGGCGCATCCACCCGGCCGCCCATGAGAACGCCGCGAAGACCGGCATGTAGACTCGGTGCATGAAGAGTCCCGGCGTATGCGTGCGGAAGTCAGACGGTCCCGGAAGATATCCGGAAGGCCAGTCGCCGCCGAGTTCGGTGCGCAGAAACGACCGGAAGGCGACGACGAGCGGCTGCGCGAACGACGAGGCCGTATACTGCATCCGCGGCGTCCCGTACGGATAGCCGCACCCCCATGTCGGCCCCGTCCGGACGGCGCGTCCCGACAGAAGACGCCCCCGAAGGCGCACGAGGCCGTACGCAACGGCGGCGAGCGCGCAGACGGCGAACGTGACGTTGAGATAGAACAAGGCCGCGTCGCGAAGCGGAGTCGTATCCGACGCGGCGAGCGCGAGCGGGTGAATCCGCGCGGCGGCCGGAGAGACGAGAAGCATCAGGACGCTTCCGCCGAGACCGAACGCGACGCAGAGCGCCGCGACGATACGGAGGGGGACCGCCATGCACGGCTCGGGATCCGCCGCACCCGCAACGCGGGCCGAACGGGGCTCACCGAGAAAAACCGTCCCGTAGACCTTCGTGAAACACATCGCCGCGAGTCCACCGATCAACGCCAGGGACGAAATGACGACGAACCCTCCCACGCGGAGATTCACCGACGGGAACCCCTGCGGCAACACGCTCCAGTATGACGCGAGATAAATCAGGAATTCGCTGACGAAACCGTTCAGCGGCGGCAGTCCGCAGATCGCTGCCGACGCGACGAGGAAGGAAAGGCCCGTAACCGGCATTCTCTTCTGGAGTCCGCCGAGGATATCGAGATCTCTCGTGCCGACGGCCTGTATCACGGCTCCCGCTCCCAGAAAAAGCCCCGTCTTGAAAACCGCGTGATTCAGGACGTGCAACAGCGCTCCGGCCATGGCAAGCCGGGCGACGGGACCGGCCGAACCGATGCCGAAGACGCCGACTCCGATTCCAAGACAGATGATCCCGATATTCTCGACGCTGCTGTACGCCAGAAGACGCTTGAAGTCGTGCTGGACGAGCGCATAGATCACGCCGCCGACGCCCGAAATGACGCCGATCCCGATGAAAGTCCAGCCCCACCACGCGGGCCAGTCGTTCGCGAGAACCATCACGCGGAGCAGACCGTAGATCCCCGTCTTGATCATGACGCCGCTCATGAGCCCCGAAACGTGCGAGGGAGCCGCCGGGTGCGCCTCCGGCAGCCAGACGTGAAGTCCGAAGAAACCCGCCTTCGCGCCGAATCCGATCACCGCGAGGATGAACACGACGTCCGGAACACCGCCGAGCCCTTCGAAATCGGCGAAATCGAACGATCCGCACATGCCCCCGAGAAGCACGAACATCGCGAACAGGAACGCGGTTCCGAGGTGCGTCGCGACGAGGTAGACCCATCCGGCCCGGCGGACGTCGTCGTCCCCGTGCTCGAAGACGACGAGGAAGAACGCCGCGATGGACATGATCTCCCACGCGAACAGGAAGAGCAGTCCGTCCGACGCGAGCAGCACGAAGAGCATCCCTCCGGCAAGAAGCTGGAGGAAGAAGCCGCACGCGTCCGTCTCCAGCGGACGGTCGTGGTGTCGCAGGTACCCGGCGCCGTAGAACGAGACAATCGGCGAGACGAGAAGGACCGGCAGCGCGAACCATGCCGAAAGCTGATCGAGATGCAGATGGAACGACCCGACCGGCAGACTCCACGAGGCGCGGAAGTCCACGGGAGAGCCGCCCGCAAGGACGTAGACGACGGGAACGAGGGCGAAAAGCGACGCCGCGAGGCTTCCGAACGGAACGATCCTCGCTCCCCATGCCGGATGCCGTCCCTTCAGGAGAGCCCCGGCTCCCGAGAGCAGATACGCCAGGAGAGACATCAACAGAAAAAACGCCACCGAACACCCTCGCCTTCCGAAAAAAACCGTTTCATGTCCGTCAAACGTTCACGGACGCACAAATCAGGATTCTATTCCCGTACCGCGGGTTTGTCACCCACGTATCGCGAAAAAAGCGACTTCGTCAAAGGAAGCGTCAGTTCGCGGAAACGAGCTCGAGCACGCACCGGAGCAAGACGTTCGCCCCGTTGACGAGATCCTCCGGTTCCGTCCGTTCCTCGGGGCAGTGACTCCGTCCGCCGATGGACGGCACGAAAATCATGGCCGTCGGGCAGACGCGGTGCATGAACTGCGCGTCGTGCCCCGCGCCGCTCGGCATGAAGACCGTCGACAAGTCGAGCCCCCGCGCGGCGCGTTCCGCGAGCTGCACCATGAAAGGCACGAAACGGACAGGCAAAGCGTCGACCTTCTGCTCGAGATCGAAGGGTACTCCGTGCCGTTGCGCGATCCCGCGGACAAGTTCCTCCACGTCGCGTTTTCCGCGCGCGAAGAGGTCGTCGTCGTACTGCCGGAAATCGATCGTGAAATACGCCTCCGACGGGATGACGTTCACGACATCGGGAACGACGCGGAGACGACCCATCGTCGCGACGCTTCCGCCTCCGAGCTTCAACGCGAGATCACGCAACCCGCGGCACAGTTCGGAGGCCGCGAGGAGCGCGGCTTTCCTGTATTCGAGCGGAGTGGTTCCCGCGTGATTCGCCTCGCCGCCGAAACGGCCGTACCACCACGCGATCCCCTGGATTCCCTGTACGATGCCGATCCGGACCCTTTCCCTGTCGAGAACCGGCCCCTGCTCGACGTGGAGTTCCAGATACGCGGACGCGTCGATCTTCCCGCTTCCGAGGTACCCGATCCGCTCGAGTTCCTCGCGGACCGAAACGCCGTCGTCGTCCATCGCACGATACGCACGGTCGGGATCCAGCTGTCCCGACACGTAGAGACTCCCCATCATGTCCGGCTGGAACCGCGCGCCCTCCTCGTTGGTGAACGCCGCGACCGCTACGGGGGTTTCCGTCTCGATACCGTGATCGTTCAGCGTCCGGATCACCTCGAGGCCCGAGAGGACGCCGAAGGCGCCGTCATACGGCCCAGCGTCGGTGACCGTATCGAGATGCGACCCCATCACCACGGGTTTCGCGTCTTTCTTCCGCCCCGGTCGCACGCCGCAGACATTGCCGATCGGATCGACGATAACGTCGAGGTGTGCCTCCCGCAGCCATTTCACGAAG
>CALFXN010000367.1 GCA_937957815.1 uncultured Synergistales bacterium | reverse complement strand
TCTCGAGAATCATGGCCTGGGTCGACTTGCCGCAACCGTCAATTCCTTCGAGTGATATGAGGCGCCCCTTTTTCGTTTTCGTCATCATCCATTTCGTCCCCGATATCCTCGGAAACGGCGTTTTCCTCCGTTTCTCCGGGTGACTCCGATCCCTTGACGGTGATCATCTTGCGCAAAAAACCATCGACAACGTAGTCGGTGAGAAAAATCTGCAATGTCCCGTCTTTCAGCCGCCGTTTCTTGACGTCACTCAGAAATTCCTGTTCTTCTTTCGTTGGGCCTGAATCTTTCTTGCTCTTTACATCAGATTTTACTTTTTTATCACAATTCACTTCAATGATCACTTCGTTGTTCCTTTCCAGGGCCCCTAGTTCGAGGAACATCTGCGAGAAGGAATCGATCGTTTTCCAGCCCTGGATGATCGCGGTCTGTTCCAGAGGTTCGATTCCGCCGCCTCTGACGAGAATCTCGCAGTCCCCCGCCGCGTTCTTCGGGATAACGACGGGAAATTCTTTCAGCACCGGTTTTCCTCTGTACGGCCGCATCCTGACCCGAAGCGTGAACTTCTCCCCTGGGGCGAACGTCTTTCCGTCAACATCGATCCCTTCGATAAACATAAGACGGGGTTTTCTCGTCATGCTCACGTCGAGATGAATCCCGAGGGGACTGATGTCCCTGAACTGGTTCAGGAAGACTACGCCAAGAAGGTTCTGTATCTCGCCGAGTGCGTCCGCAGCGATATCCTTCTCCGAGAATACCATGTTCGAACGCGACCAGCCTTTCGAGAGCGCCCGGCCTTCCACTTCGATTCGCACCGTAGCGGTTCCTTCGCCCTTTCGTCCCCATCGGTCGTCGAGAAGTCCCAGAAAAATGTTCGCCGCAAGCTTCGGTCCCATGAAAGGGTCCGGAACGACGTGAAAGCGAGATCTCGACGAACGTCTCGCCTCCTCGTCCCTGAAATCCAGAGAGAAATCAATCGAGGGTGCGAAAAAGCCGAAACGACCGCCAACCCCCTGCGGCCTGTCCTGTGTCGCCGTTCCTATGATTTTGAGAGGGGTGCCGATTTTGAAAGGCGCTTCCAGACTCGGAACGACATGGTGAATGACGGCGCGCGTCACCGGATACGCGACTCCACCCCTTCCAAGGAAGGGGTGGGCGAAAGCCAGGAAACGACCATCCCGAGAAACGGCCGTCACCGTTCCGGTAGCCCCCACACTGACGTCTCCCCATGCCAGCAACACTCCTATAGCGTCCCCAGGGACAAGACGCGCATTGTACTCTACAGGAATTTCACCTCCCGGAGAACCGGAGGGAATCACCCTTCTCGAGTCAAGCAACTCCGATATTTCCCCGATACCGCGACCGCTGATGCCGGAAATCCAGAGCGGCGACGCCCGGTCGGACGATCGGATGCGGGACAATTCGTCCGGAAGTTCGTCGACGTCCGCGGATGCCGTTTCTTTCCCCGAAAGACGCAACGGGGACGGAAGCTTCGGAATCTCGTCCGGCCAATCGAAAACACGAAACATGTCCTCAATCGGAGTAACGAGGCCAAGTGAATGGTCCGAAAAATTCCAACCGTATCCGATGGCACCCACAAGCTTCCCTTCGATGTAGACAGGACTTCCGCTCATGCCGGCGGCGATGCCGCCTGCGCGTCCGATATCCCTTCCCAGAGCCCGGATCATAATGAGATTTCGGGGCTCTCCGTGCTGAGGTACGATCGCAAGGATTTCCACGGGAAATGACAGGACTTCCCTTCCTTTGACAACCGTCAGCGCATTTCCCTTCATGCCCGGTTTCAGTGAGGAAACCGCCAGATAAGGAACATCGGGCCGAAAGGGATTCCCGGCTGCCCATACCGAACCACAGGGGAACAGAACGAGAAACAGACAGAAAAAGACTCCGAGACCCTGCGATACGATCCTATTTCCCTGCATTCTTCCTGCTCCACTTGAGGAATGCGGAGATGAAGTCACCGATGTCACCGTCGAGGACCGCCTGTACGTTCCCCGTTTCGCACCCCGTCCGGTGGTCCTTGACAAGCGTGTAGGGATGAAGTACGTACGAACGGATCTGGTTTCCCCAACTGCTTTCTTTTTTTTCACCCTGGAGCTGCTCGAGTTGCGACTGTCTCTCCTGCATAGCTTTCTCGAAGAGACGCGCTCGAAGAACCTTCATCGCGACCTGCCGGTTCATGTGCTGTGACCTCTCGTTCTGGCACCCGACAACGATTCCCGTCGGCAAATGCGTGATTCTGACCGCTGAATCCGTTCTGTTGACGTACTGCCCCCCCGCCCCGCTCGACCGGAACGTGTCGACTTTCAGGTCTTCGGGACGGATTTCGATCTCGACTGAATCGGGGAGCTCAGGCGCCACGTGAACCGAGGCGAAGCTCGTATGGCGTCTCTTGGCGGCGTCGAACGGTGAGATTCTGACAAGACGATGGACCCCCTTCTCCGCCTTCAGGTATCCGTAGGCGTAGGTCCCCTCGGCGAGAAACGTGGCGTTCTTTATTCCCGCCTCTTCATCCTGCTG
>CALFXN010000366.1 GCA_937957815.1 uncultured Synergistales bacterium | reverse complement strand
CCCCGAAGGGGTATCGGGTCGTCAGCTTCGATCTCCCCGAACACGGCGAACGCGCAGGCGAGGCGTACCCCTGCACCGTCCAGAACGGCGTCCACGACGTGAGCGCCGTGTACGACGCGATGAAGGACGCGCACCGGAACCTGTCGCTCTACGCGTGCAGCCTGGGCGCATACTTCAGTCTTGTAGCCTGCGGCGGCGTCGCCTTCGCGCGCTGCCTCTTCGTCTCGCCGATCCTCGACATGGAGCGGCTGATCCGCAATATGATGCGCTGGTCGAACGTCACCGAAGAGCGCCTTCGCGAAGAGAAGCGGATCGAAACGTCCTTCGGCGAAACGCTGTCGTGGGAGTACTACGACTTCGTGAGAAACCACCCGATCACGCGATGGGACAGCCCGACCTCGATCCTGTACGGAGAGAACGATAATCTGACCGAACGGAACGTCCTCGACGCGTTCGCGCGAGAATTCCATTGCAGCGTGACCGTCATGAAGGACGGCGAGCATTACTTTCATACGCCCGAACAGCTTAGCTTCCTGCAGGACTGGATCGAGGGGCGGGAGTACGAATAAACGCATACCGCTATGAAAGGGAGGCATCGGGGATGATAGCGCATTGCGGCATCAACTGCGACGAGTGTCCTTCGTACAAAGGGACGATAACGGGCGACGAAAACCTTCTCGTCGAGATGAACGAGAAGTACGGCGACGGGAAAAGCGATGCGATCGACTTTGTCTGCCTTGGGTGCACATATCCCGATCTGAAACTTCTCGCCACGGATTGCGCGCGCTGCGCGATCCGGTCGTGCGCACGGGCGAAGGGCGTGGATTTCTGCGCGACGTGCGACGAATTCGAAACCTGCGCTACCGTGAAGCCGTGCCGGGGCGACGGTTCCCTGCCCCGCGACCGGATGAACGCCTTCCTGCGCGCCAAGAACGCCCGAGCGAGCCGGTGACGCATTCGCAGCTCCGGCGGACACGACTGCGGCGAACATTCGGAAAGGAAGAATGTCATGATTCCGTTTACAGACCGTTTTATGTCCGATGACGACAATATCGGGTTCCTGAAAGCCACGATGATGGGGCCGAACGCCATGCGGGTGTCGGAGGAACTGGCGTCGCGCCTGAACATCGACGGGACGATGCGAATCCTCGACCTCGGCTGCGGGCGCGGTCTTTCGACGCTGCTGCTGACGAAAAAGTACGGCGCGTCCGTCTTCGCCGCCGACCTCTGGATTTCGCCGACCGAAAACTACGAGCGTTTTCGATCCCTCGGGATCGACGACAGGGCCGTTCCGATATCCGTCGATGCGACCAAAGGACTGCCTTTCGCACATGGATTTTTCGACGCGCTGTTCTCCGTGGACGCATACCATTACTTCGGCGATACGGAGGACATGCTTCCGTCGCTCATTCCTTTCGTGAAGAAGGGCGGCGCCATCGCCCTGGCGATCCCCGGCCTGAAATACGAATTCGGGGACGATGTTCCCAAGGAAATGCAGCCGTTCTGGAAGGACGAAATGGTGCGGACGATACACTCGATCGACTGGTGGAAGGCTCTGTGGAAGAAAGCGGACGGTGTGGAGATAGCGGACATCAGCGAAATGGCCTGTTGCGGACAGGCATGGAGCGAATGGCTGACCGCCGACAATCCCTTCGCCGTCGCCGACATCGGAATGATGGAGGCCGAGGGTGGAAAGTATTTCAATTTCATCCAATTGATCGCTCGCGTCATCTGAACGGAATCGCCGGCGCGAGGCGGGGCCTTCCCGCACGGGGACGGGGCCGTTGAATCTGTAGAGGGAGTGGTCGTGTCGATGTCGGAGTATTTCTATTCCTGCATGGAAAATCAGAGCGACTTGCAGCGTATTCCTGTGGAGTTGTTGCATCTGGCGGACCCGTCTGACGAGATGCTCCATTCGTATTGGAACAAAAGCGTCGGCGTTGTGTGCATGTGCGATCACAAAATCGTCGGCGCGCTGCTGATGACGCCAACCCGGCCGTTTGTGGCGGAAATCATGAATGTCTCCGTCGATGAATCGTTTCAAAATCGCGGGATAGGAAGAGAACTCATACGGCGCGCCGTGCAAAAGGCGAAAGACATGCGAATGAGGAAGATCGAAATCGGCACCGGGAACCCCGGCGTCGTTCAGATGCTTTTATATCAAAAATGCGGGTTCAGAATCGTCGGCGTCGACCTTGACTACTTCAGGATTCATTATAAAGAGAGAATTATCGAAAATGGAATAGAGTGCAGGGATATGATTCGGATGGAAATGATATTAGATACAAATATGTAAAATTTTATTAGACTGACCATTTCTTTGTCGCTGTTGATTCGGCTCGTCGTGCGAAGCTCGCCGGTGCGAATCGCGTGATGTCGTGATTTGCCCGAACGCACCATTGCAGGCGAAGCGAATGTCCCGGGCGGCGTATGGCGGCGGGATGTCGCCTCCGCGAGCGGATGAATGCGTTCTTGTGCGTTAATGACGCTCGCGCGAACCGGTGAGGCATTTGCGGCGACGGGCGCCGTGGTGCCTTCCGACTCGCGACTCTGATGGACGCGACCGGTAGCAGACGGAATTGACGGGACGACCGCGCGGACGGTTGCGTCGTCATGAGCGGAATCTCCGATGAATCATATCGGGGCGCAGATTTGAATCGGAGGGGGG
>CALFXN010000365.1 GCA_937957815.1 uncultured Synergistales bacterium | reverse complement strand
GGCCTTCAAGCCCGACTTTTTCGCAGGCCACAGACTCGTGGAGGTTCTTCCCGGGGCCATCAGGATGCGAAAAGCTGACGGCTCCGTGATGGAAACGCAGGTCGATCACGTCGTCCTGTCACTGGGCATTGCGCCTGACCCTGCGCTCGTTGAGTCCTTTGAATCCGTCTGCGGCCGCGTCGTTCCTATCGGAGACGCGGCGCAGGCCGGACACATCTACGAAGCGACCAAAGACGCCTTCGACAAGGCGTACTGTTTCGATTAAGGGGGGTGTTTTCATGGTTGACACGACATTGTGGAGAATTCTTTCGGAATGGAAGTCACCCAGATACAAGTGGGTGGACCTGACTCACGAACTGTCCCCGGAGACTCCCCACTGGTACGGCTTCCAGCCTCTCGGCGTCCGGAACCTGTTCGATTTCGACCAGGCCTCGATGAAGGTT
This sequence comes from uncultured Synergistales bacterium, assembly GCA_937957815.1. Lineage (GTDB taxonomy): Bacteria > Synergistota > Synergistia > Synergistales > Aminobacteriaceae > CALFXN01. The sequence continues at coordinate 1,808 of CALFXN010000365.1, read as the reverse complement.
TTCGAGTACACCGTTCCCGGCCAGTACGGGACGCATGTCGACGTTCCGTCGCATTTCGACCCGAACGGCCGGACGCAAAGCGAAATCCGGGTGGACGAGTTCGCCTACCCGCTCTGCGTCATCGACAAATCCGCGGAATGCGCGGCGAACAACGACTACGCGCTCACAATAGACAATGTTCGTGAATGGGAGAAGGCCTACGGCGTCATCCCGGAAGGCTCGTTCGTCGCCTTCCGTTCGGACTGGTACAAGCGCCCGGCCGCCGAGTTCGAAAACAAGGATGCGGACGGGTGCGCCCATTACCCCGGCTGGGATCTCGAAACCGTCAGGTGGCTCTGTGCGGAAAGGAAAATCGGGGCGATGGGGCACGAAACGCCGGACAGCGATCCCGCCTGTCGACAGGCGCAGACCGGCTTCGCCGCGGAGGACTACATCCTGAGACAGGACAAGATCCAGATCGAACTCCTGTGCAACCTTGACAGGGTTCCTCCGGTCGGCGCCGTGATCTTCTGTACCTTCCCGAAACTCAGGGGAGGGACCGGCTTCCCCGCCCGCTGCTTCGCCATCTGCCCGGCGGAATAACACCGGAATGACAACGCGAAAAGGGACGAACGTGAACCGCTCGTCCCTTTTTTCTGTTTTTCTACCACGGCGGATTGGCCGTTTTTTCGAGGAAAAACCGCTTGTGCCTTCGTGCTTCAAAGCATCTTGCCGGTGCGGTCCCTGACTGGTTCTGGTGCCGGAGGGGAGACTCGAACTCCCACAGGGTCGCCCCCGGCGGATTTTGAGTCCGCTGCGTCTACCATTCCGCCACTCCGGCAGCGGACACTTTTTTATCATAAACATCGAACTTAGTCCAGTAGTGGAACGGAGTCGTTTTTCGTTCTCCATCGCGGGAGCGGAAAAACACCATCAAAAACACGTCTCGGAAGCATCGTCCGATGGGTATTTTTTAAAGCGTTTCAAGCGTTTTCATACGGGTTACTCCCTGACATCGCCGCCAGAAGGGAGAGTATTGTCAATGGAAAACGTCGTCAGAATCAATGCTCCGGAAGCGTCACAATGGCAGGCTGTGACTGCATCTTTCATTCTGTACAAGCAAGTGTCGGGACTTTCGGCCCGCACGATACGGGACTACTCCGTACATCTCACGTCTTTTTTCTCACAGCATCCGAATGCCCTCGATCCGAAGGAAAGCAAGGCGTCCGTTCTCGCGTATCTCTCCGGCGTCATGGCTCCCGCAACATTCAACATCAAACGCGCATATCTCCGTTGCTTCTGGAATTGGCTTGTCTCGGAAGGGATCGCGACGCGCAACCCTGTAGCAGATCTTCCTTCGCGGAAAGCGGAACCCCGCATCGTCAAGACCGACATCGAGGACATCAGGAAAGTTCTCGACTCGTTCCCCACGAATACATGGAACGGCGTGCGCGACTTCGCCCTTCTCATGCTCCAGATCGACACCGGCATTCGTCCCGGAGAAGCCCTTTCCCTTCTCGCGTCCGACGTGTCGATTCAGGGGAGAACCGTCAATGTCCGCGCCGCCATAGCCAAGACGCGAACGGCCCGGGCCTTGCCGATCAGCGACGCCACAGCAGCCGCCATAGACAAGCTCCTGCGCGTCCGGTCGAAGGAATGGAATGCGGCTCCGCTCTTCTGTACAAGCGCAGGAACGCCGTTGAATCCCGTCGAGTGGTATCACCGTCTGGAAACCGCCTGCAAGAAAGCCGGTGTTCCGAAGATCAGCCCGTATGATTGCCGTCACTCCTTCGCCCTGCTCTATCTCAAGAGCGGAGGCGACGCATTCA
>CALFXN010000364.1 GCA_937957815.1 uncultured Synergistales bacterium | reverse complement strand
ATAGCCCAGAAGCTCGACGACATGCTCCTTCGCGTTCCAAATCGTCCACATGAGCCCTGTCCTGTAGGTAAAGCCGAAAACGACAACGTCGAAATACGGAAATGTGGGAAGATTCCGGAATTCCCGTTCGAGCCGAAACCGCATTGGGAAATCGCCGAGTCGCTCGGTATCATGGATTTCGAGCGCGGCGTTGCCCTTGCCCAGAGCCGATTCACCGTGCTAAAAGGAATGGGCGCTCGTCTTGAACGAGCTCTTCTCAATTTCATGCTGGATCTCCACACCGAACGACACGGCTATCAGGAGATCGAACCGCCGTTCATGGTTAACAGTGCGACGATGCGGGGAACAGGGCAGCTTCCGAAATTCGCCGAGGAGTTGTACAAATGCGACGGGGACGACCTGTGGCTGATTCCGACCGCCGAAGTTCCCCTCACCAACCTTCATGCCGGGGATATTCTGGAAGAAGACGTTCTCCCGCTGTATTTCACGGCATATACACCCTGCTTCAGACGGGAAGCGGGAAGCTACGGACGCGATATTCGCGGATTCCTTCGCCAGCACCAGTTTGACAAAGTTGAAATGGTCAAGCTTTGTACCCCTGAAACCAGTTACGACGAACTTGAGAAACTTACGCAAAATGCCGAGGAAGTACTCCAGCTCCTTGAGATTCCTTACAGAGTCATCTCTCTGTGCACCGGAGATATCGGGTTCGGTTCGAGCAAGACATACGATCTTGAGGTCTGGCTTCCTTCACAGGGGAAATATCGTGAGATCAGTTCTTGCAGCAATTGCGAGGATTTTCAGGCCAGAAGGATGAACACCCGGTATCGTCCGAAGGACGGAGGAAAGCCGCGTTTCGTTCACACGTTGAACGGATCCGGAATTGCCATAGGCAGGACATTGATCGCCGTCCTGGAGAACTACCAGAAGGAGGACGGATCTTTCACCGTTCCGAAAGTCCTCGCGCCCTACATGAACGGAGTGTCGGTCATCGGAAAGTAAATTGGTTTTTCGCGCCGGTGGGGGAGCCGCTCGACTTGACTTTCCCCGCCGGTGATGGAGCGGCCCTTTCGTGCTACAATAAACAAGATCATGCGGAAGGTGGGGAATCCTTATAACGCTCGTTGGTCCGTATACCTACAACGTTATTTTCTTTTCCGGCATGACGATGGTCTGCTGTTTTCTCTTCCAGAGAGTGTGCAGGCGATTTCTCGATACGTCCCGCTATAACTACATGCGGGATCTCGCACTCCTTGCGGCATGGCTCACCAATGCCGTCTGGCTCGGATCCTCATCGTCGAGGTTCGTTCTCCTCATGGCCGTCGTTGCGTCTGTGGCAGGAATGTGGCATCATTTCGTCCGGCGAAGCACGATGTATTGGGTTTATGCCCTTATCGGAGTCGTATTCGCGCTTTTCGGACCAAGATCGGAAGAGCACACGTCTGAACTCCAGTCACGTGGCCTTATCTCG
>CALFXN010000363.1 GCA_937957815.1 uncultured Synergistales bacterium | reverse complement strand
CCCACGCCGTCCGGGGGCCTCGGAAAGCGCCTCCTCGCGCACGCCGGCTTCGATCGCCTCGTCGGTCCGCCACGGCGTCAACTCCCACGCGGCGGCGTCGAACGGGTCCACATCGTCGAGATCCAGTCCGTTCAGACGGTGGAAGTGAGCGAGAATCCCGTCGAAATGGCGCATCAGCGCCGGAAGCTCCTCGTCCGTCACCTCGAGCCGCGCGAGGTTCGCGACGTGCCGGACATCATGTTCGGTAACAGCCACGGATATCCCTCCTCATCCGGAAACTGGGGTCACCATCGCGCGAAACGCTTCTTCGTCGATGACGGGAACCCCGAGTTCTCCGGCCTTTTTCAGTTTGCTCCCCGGACTCGCGCCCGCGACGACGAAGGACGTCTTCGCGCTCACTGCGGATGTCGCGCTTCCTCCCAGAGACGCCACGAGCGCTTCGGCCTCCTCACGGGTCATCGAAACGAGCTCCCCCGTAAAGACAAAGCGTTTCCCCGCAAGCGACACGCCGCCCTCCCCACCGTCGGGAGCGAAGCTCCGGGATTCGCCCGAGGTCATCGTCACTCCCGCGGCCGCAAGGCGCGAAAGGACGCCGCGGGCATTTTCGTCCCTGAGAAACGCGATGACGGACTCGGCGATGACCGGTCCGATCCCGTCGACATTCGCGAGGTCATCGGGAGTCGCGTTCCCGAGCGCATCCACGGAACGAAAACGATTCGCGAGGACCGCAGCCGCCTTGCGTCCGACATGCCGGATGCCGAGCGACGCGAGGACGTTCGCGAACGGGCGTTTTTTCGACGCGTCGATCGCCGCGAGAACGTTCGACGCGGACTTCTCCGCCATCCGGTCGAGCCCGAGAAGCGACTCCATCGTGAGATCGTACAGGTCCGCAACGCTCCGGACGATTTCCCTGGAGACAAGCTGTTCGACGAGCCGCTCCCCGAGTCCCCTGATATCCATCCCGTTCCGCCCCGCGAACAGGAGGATCCCCTCCCGCAACTGGGCGGGACACGAAAGGCTGTTGGGACACCGGATCGCCACCTCGCCATCGAGCCGGATCACTTCCGAGCCGCACTCGGGACATCGTTCGGGCATGGCGAAACGCCGTTCTGCGCCCGTCCGGGCACCGGCGTCGACCCCGAGGATTTCGGGGATGATCTCTCCCGCCTTGCGGACGCGCGCGAGATCGCCGATCCTGACGTCCTTGCGTTCGATTTCGTCCACGTTGTGCAGACTCGCCCTGCGAACGACGCTCCCAGCTATCTCCACGGGATCGAGATTCGCAACCGGCGTGAGGACTCCCGTCCGGCCGACCGATACCACGATATCGAGGATTCGGGTCATCTTCTCCTCGGGAGGGTATTTGAACGCGACTGCCCATCTCGGCGATTTCGATGTCTCCCCAAGCTTCGGCCAGAGCGACGTATCGTCGATCTTGACGACGACGCCGTCCGTAACGTACGGCAGCTCGAAGCGGCCGGTCCGCCACTCTTCCACAAAAGCGCGCACGTCCCGGCGTGTCGCGCATCTCCGGTTCATCCGCTGGGTCGGCAAGCCCGCGTCCGCAAGCCAGGCCAGAATGTCCGACTGCAACGTCAGAGCGGGGAGAGAATCGTTTCCCGTCCGAACCATATGATACAGAAACGCCGATAAACCGCGCTCAGCCGTTATCCGGGAGTCGAGCTGCCGAAGGCTCCCGGCAGCGGCGTTTCTCGGGTTCGCGAAGAGGGGTTCCTCTGCCTCCTCGCGGACTCTGTTGAGTTCCTCGAAAGCCTTCTTCGAAAGGATGACCTCGCCGCGGACTTCAAGTCTCCCGGGCACGGGGTTTCGGAGCCGCAACGGAATCGAACGGATCGTACGGACGTTCTCCGTGACATCCTCGCCCGTCGTCCCGTCCCCGCGCGTCGCTCCCCGCACGAAAACGCCGTCCTCGTAAACGAGCGATACCGCGAGACCGTCGATTTTCATCTCGCATACATACTGCGGTTCGAAGCCGAGAAGCCCCGCAATCCGTTCGAAAAACGCCTCGAGCTCGTCGACTCCGGCGGCATTGTCCAGGCTCATCATCGGAACAACGTGGCGCACCTTTCGGAAGCTCCTCAGCGACTCGCCGCCGACGCGCGCCGTCGGCGAGTCGGGCGTCTTCAGCTCCGGGTGTTCGTTCTCGAGGGCGACGAGCCGCCTGAGGAGACGGTCGTACTCGTCGTCCTCTATTTCCGGAGCGTCGAGGACGTAGTACAGATGGTTGTGGCGTTCGATCTCGCGGCGAAGTCGTTCCGCCTCTTCCCGCCAAGACACGGATTCCACCCTCATGACACCCTCCGCAGGTTACTCCTTCGGCCGCATCGTCGGGAAGAGAATGACATCCCGGATCGATCTGGAATCCGTCAGGAACATGACGAGACGGTCGATCCCGATCCCGAGCCCGCCCGTCGGGGGAAGTCCGGTTTCGATCGCGTTGATGAAGTCCTCGTCGAAGACGTGGGCTTCCTCGTCTCCGGATTCCTTCTTCCGGAGTTGATCCTCGAACCTGACGCGCTGGTCGAGGGGATCGTTGAGTTCGCTGAACGCGTTCGCCACTTCGCGCCCGCATATGAAGAGCTCGAAGCGTCTCGTATAGTCCAGATTCTCCGGGTCCCGTTTCGCGAGCGGGGAGATCTCCGTCGGGTGTCCGAGAACGAACGTCGGCTGCACAAGCGTGTCCTCGACGTGAGCTTCGAACATCCCGTTCATGACCGCGAATCGGGATTCCGTCCCCTTGATCTCCATGCCCCGGGAACGGGCGATTGCCCGAGCTTCGTCGTCGGTCGAAACGGCCGCGAAGTCGATGCCCGTCTTTTCCTTCACGAGATCGAGCATCGTCGCCCGCCGGAACGGCGATTCGATATCGAGGTCGATTCCCTGGTACGAGACGTGTCTGGCTCCGACCGCGTCGGCCGCGTTCCGGACGATGTCCTCCGTGAGCCGCATCATGTCCTCGACGTCGGCGTACGCCCAGTAGACTTCCATCGCCGTGAACTCCGGATTGTGCATCGTATCGATGCCCTCGTTGCGGAAGTTCCGGCCGATTTCGTAAACCCGTCCGAACATCCCGACGATGAGGCGTTTCAGGTGGAGTTCCGTCGCGATCCGGAGGTACATGTCGAGCCCGAGCGCGTTGTGGAACGTCTTGAACGGACGCGCGTTCGCGCCGCCCGCAAGGACCGAGAGGATCGGCGTTTCGACTTCGAGCGTTCCGGCATCCTCGAGCGTCTTCCGAACGGACGAGATGATCGCGGAGCGCTTGCGGAACGTGTCGCGCACCTCGGGGTTGACGATGAGATCGAGGTATCTCCGGCGGTAGCGGACCTCGGTATCCGTCAGTCCGTGCCACTTCTCGGGCATCGGACGGAGCGCCTTGCTGAGGAGCGTGCACTTCGTGACGAGAATCGTGAGTTCGCCGCGCTGCGTCCTGAACGGATGCCCTTCGACGCCGATCCAGTCGCCTGTGTCGACCCATTTCTTGACAAAGCCGTATTCCGATTCTCCCATGCCGTCGAACTGGAAGTACAGCTGCAACGTATCCGTCTCGTCCTGCATATGCGCGAACGTCGCCTTGCCGTGCTTCCTGAGCGTCATGACTCGCCCGGCGGAACGCACGGTGACGGATTTTTCCGTTTCGTCCGGGGCCAGATGACCGAATTCGGTCCTGATGCGGTCGAGCGCGTACGTCCGCTCCCATTTCTCTATCCTGTACGGATCGTACCCTTCTTCCTCCCGCAGACGGAGAAGCTTCTCCTTCCGCTGCCTGAAGATCTCCATCTCATCTTCCGGCTGCACGGCGACATTCGGATCCTTACGATGGTTCTCGTCCATTCGTTTCGACTCCCCTTTCGGCAATTTCGAAAAACGGCGCGCAGGTCTCGAGAATACTCCGGGCCTCGCACCAATCGGCTGCACACGCAATCCTCCGTCGGATCTCTCCCGCCCCCCGCAATCCGCGGAAGACCCCGCCGGCGAACCGTTTCACCATAACCAGAGCGACCGACGCGCCGCGCTCGCGTCCCACGTCGTCTCCGAGGCGGATCAGAAGATCCCGTCTCGTTTCGCACCCGGGCGCTTCGGATACATCCGTCCCGCGTTCCTGCCCAAGCGCACGAAGGATGGCCGGAACCAGGAACGGATCGCGGACCGCTCCACGCGCGACCATGACGCCGATACACCCGGCCTCGCAGTACCGGACCGCGTCTTCGGGCGAGAAAACGTCTCCGCTGGCGCTGATGAACCCCGGAAAGAGAGCCGCCATCCGCCTCACTTCGGCGGCGTCCGCGTTACCTTCGTAGCGTTGCGCGGGAGTCCGCCCGTGGACGCAGATATTGTCGGCCCCGGCATCGAGCAGAAGACGACAGAAATCCTCCGTCGAAAGAGGGTACGAAGAAGGACACATGCGTATTTTACTCCAGACCGGCAATCCGAGCCGCTTCAGATTCCGCGTCATCCCGGCCGCTGTCTCCGGATATTCGAGAAGTCGGGCGCCAGCCCCTCTCTTCAGTACCTTCGGCATGGGGCACGCCATATTGATGCCGAACGCGTCACAACGAACCCCGCTCTCGAGAATCGCTTCCCCGGCCCTTACGAGAGACTCCGCGTCTCCCGCGAAAAGCTGGACGACGAGAGGAACGTCCGCGTCCGCTTGGGAATTCCGTTCGAGCATCGTTCCGGTCTTCCGGTTCCCCTTCGTCAGTCCCGTCGCGCTGATCATCTCCGTATGGACGAGGCCGACCCCAAGTCGCACGAAAAGACGGCGAACCGAAGCGATCGTGATCCCGGCGAGAGGAGCGAGCCAGACCCTGTTCCGGACAGCTACATTTCCCAGACGCACCCCGTATCACCGTGGCCGGGCGACGGAACCGGAGTTCCGTTCATAAATCATGCGGAGTCCGTCGAGCGTCAGTTCCGGATCGACGTGCCCGATCGTTTCGGAGGCCGAAGCGACCAGAGAACAGTGCCCCCCCGTCGCGACGACCGTAACCCTACAGCCGAGCTCCCTCTCGATGCGACGGACAAGCGCGTCGACGAGACCCGCCGTTCCGAAGAGTATTCCCGACTGGATCGCTTCGACCGTCGTCCTGCCGATCGCGACGGAAGGGATTTCGAGCGCGATCTTCGGAAGCTTCGCGGTCCGTCCGAAAAGAGCCTCCATACTGGTCACGATCCCCGGGGAAATCGTGCCGCCGAGATACGCGCCGTCGGGGGAAACGACATCGAGCGTGATCGCCGTGCCGAAGTCGACGACGATTAACGGATATCCGTACTTCGACTTTCCCGCGACGGCATTGATCAGCCGATCCGCGCCGATTTCCTTCGGCGTCGCGTACCGGACTTCGATCCCGAGATCGAGACTCGTGTCGACGCGAAGACACGGAGAATGGAAATATATGTCGATGGCCTCGACGATCACGGAG
>CALFXN010000362.1 GCA_937957815.1 uncultured Synergistales bacterium | reverse complement strand
AGATAAGGCCACGTGACTGGAGTTCAGACGTGTGCTCTTCCGATCTCAAGGACTCGAGCGGTGCTGTCGTCGAGCTGCGCTGCACCTACGATCCCGCGACGAAGAGCGGCGACGCCGCAGGGCGAAAGGTCAGGGGGACGCTCCACTGGGTGTCGGCGAGACACGGCGTGCACGCCGAAGTGAGGCTCTACGATGTCCTTTTCACGTTGCGGAACCTCGCGGACATGGAAGAGGGGCGGGACTACCGCGAATATCTCAATCCCGAATCGCTCGTGGTCTGCGAGAACGCCGTCGTCGAACCGATGCTCGCGTCCGCGAAGGAGGGCGAGAGCTTCCAGTTCCTCCGGCAGGGATATTTCTGCGTCGATCGGGATTCCACGCCGGAGCGCCTCGTCTTCAACCGATCCGTCGCGCTCAAGGACGCGTGGGCAAGGATTCAGGCGCGCGGATAGGGGCGCGGGAACGAGAACGCGCCGATTGCGGCGCGAACGGCATATCGGGCTGGCCCCTTCGGGGCCGGCTTTTTTTGTGCTCGTATTGACACATGAAACGAATCAGATTATAGTGAATATCATTAAATATACGCAAAATAGACGCATGGATGGTGAGAATCGTGAAGGTCGGAATCGTCGGTCCGTCGAATCTCCTCCGAAAGATCCTCTCGGTCGTCCACGATCTGGACGATGCGTCCTTCGTTCCCCTCGAATACGTCCTGCCCCACGAGGCGAGCGGCCTCGTGGCCGAGCACCAGAATTTCCTCGACGCGATATTCTTCTGCGGTTCCATTCCGTACTGTCTCTGTCTCGACTCCGTCCCGCGCACGATTCCGTGGTCCTACCTGCCGCTGCGGACGACGGGATTGCTCGTCGCGCTCCTCAACGCGCGGGAGCATCTCAGGGGACGCGTCCGCATGAGCGTGGACACGCTGAGCGAAAACGAGGTCCGCGAGGGGCTGGAAGACTGTTCCCTCGATATTGGCGATATTTACACGTATTCATGTAACTTCGCGCATATCGACATTGACGACATCGCGAGCTTCCATACGCGGCTGCTCGCCGAAAAGAAGGTCGATATCTGTCTCACGTGCGTCGAGGCGGTCCACATCGCGCTTTTGCGCCGGAACCTGCCGGCATACCGCGTATCGCCGGGGAGGCAGACGATCCGGAACGCCGTCGAGCGCCTGATTCTCGAGGTTCGCGGGCAGAGCAACGCGCATCTCCTGAGCGTCGTGGGCGTCTTTCGTCCGGAGAGCGTCTTCGCGGGCAGGCGACAGTACGAAGAGGCGATGCTGAAGCTCAACGCATGTCTCATGGAGTACGCGAAGAAGCGCGGCATCCTCGCGATTCCGAGGGATTCCCTGAGCTTCCAGACGATCGAGACGATGGGGCAATTCCTCATCGGGACGTCGAATATGACGGATGCGACGTCCCTCGCGGCGCTGAGGTCCGAATGCGGATTTCCAGTGACGGCGGGCTTCGGTGTCGGACCGAGCCTGCGGATCGCGGAGGAGTACGCGGTCGAGGCGGCGGATATGGCGCGCGGCCGTGAGGGCATCTGTTACCTGTTCGACGGAAAGAAGGGACGCATCGTCGGAGCGCCGGCGGAGTCCTCGCTTCCGTTCCTTTACTATGACCCGGAGATGGCCGCGCTTGCGGAGCGTCTCGGCGTTACGCTGCCGACGCTCTGCCGCTATCTTCAGGGGCTGATGTGCTTCGACGACGAGTTCACGGCGTCCGAGTACGCGAAGGTCGTCGGCATCCAGGCGAAGAGTTCGCGGAAGGTCATGAACGCCCTAGTCAAGGAGTGCCTCGTGAGCGAATGCGGCCTGCTTTCGCACGCGGGGAGGGGGCGCCCGCAGCGCCTCTACAGGGCGGCGGGAAAGGTTGGAGAGATTCGTTCCCGCAGCAGGATTCCATGGGGGGGAGATATGGAAGAGCGAAGCAGGGTGTAGCGCGCGTTTTCCTTTTTTTGACGGTTTTTTGTTTGGATCGAGGAGGGATCGGACGTATGAAGGGAAGAAAGAGTTGTTTGCTTTTCGCGCTCGCGTGCGTTCTCGCGCTGTCCGCGGCGGTCGTTTCCGCCGGAAGGCCCGCGTCCGCGGCGGAATACGCGTGGAGCTTCGCGCAGCCGTGGACCCGACCGCTGACCGACGCGGCGTTCACGAAGTTCTGCGACCGCGTGAAGGAATATTCGGGCGGCCGGATCGAAATCAAGTTTTTCCCGAGCGGACAGCTCGGCACGCACGACGAGAGCTTCCACGCGATGCAGGAAGGCAGTCTCGAAATCGGCGTCTTCTCGCCCTATCCGACGCTGATCCCCGGCGGCTGCGTTCCGAACATGACCTGGATCATCGTGAACTGGGACGAGATGCGCCTGGCCTATCGCCAGCCGGACGGCATCCTCTACCGCGTGATGAAGGACGCCTTCGACGAGGTCGAGGGACACTTGCTCTTCGCCTGCTCCCAGGGCGCCTACGGACTGGGCAACAACAAGCGCCCGATCCGGACGACCGAT
>CALFXN010000361.1 GCA_937957815.1 uncultured Synergistales bacterium | reverse complement strand
TCGGCAGGACGGTTCGCATCAAGAAGGTCCCGATGACCGTGATCGGCGTCCTCAAGAAGAAGGGCAACAACGCGATGGGAAGCGACCAGGACGATACGCTCCTGTTGCCGATAACGACGGCGCAGAAGCGGATCTTCGGATCGAAGTTCCAGGGACGCGTCAATATGATCCGCGTCAAGGCGGCGAGCGAAAACGAGATCAACGCCGCATCCGGGCAGATCACCGCGCTGCTCGAGCAGCGGCACAGGATCCGTTCGGAGGAGGACGCGGACTTCTCGGTGATGAACCTCACGGAAATCATGGAGGCCGCGAAGGCGTCCACGCGCGCGCTGTCGCTCCTGCTCGCGTCCGTAGCGTCGATCTCGCTCCTCGTCGGCGGCATCGGGATCATGAACATCATGCTCGTCTCCGTGACGGAACGCACGCGCGAGATCGGCATCCGGATGGCCGTGGGCGCGAAGACCGCGGACATCCTGCTGCAGTTTCTCTCCGAGGCCGTCATCCTCTCGCTTCTCGGCGGCGTCACGGGGATCGCGCTCGGCATCGGCGCCTCGTACCTGATCTCGCACTTCGCCGGATGGAGCGCCGTGATCTCGTCGTTCTCGATCGTCCTGGCATTCGGTTTCTCGGCGGCGATCGGAATCTTCTTCGGTTACTACCCCGCGTCGAAGGCCGCCGCGCTCGACCCCATCGAAGCGTTGCGGTACGAGTGAAACGAGTGGACAAAGATTCCAGGTTCCGTCCGTCGCCTTTCTTTTTCGCATTTTTTTCACATATATGGAGTATGATGGTGCGGGTACACTTCAGAAGGAGGACACTATCATGCGATTCGCATCTCAAGGCAGCGTCACCGTCGATCCCATGACCCCGAGAGACCTCGACCTCGCCATCGAATGGGCGGCTCGCGAGGGCTGGAACCCTGGGCTGGACGACGCCGCATGCTTCTATCCCGCAGACCCGGAGGGCTTTCTCATCGCCTACTCCGGCAAGACGCCGGTCGGAACGATTTCGGCCGTCCGGTACGGCGAGGATTTCGGTTTCATCGGCCTCTACCTCGTCACGCCGGACAGGCGGGGACGCCAGATCGGGCTCGTCCTCGCGGACAAGGCGCTCCGCCACCTCGCCGGCCGGTGTATCGGGCTCGACGGCGTGGAGCAGAAGGTTCGCAACTATGCCGCGCAGGGGTTCAGACTCGCGTGGCGCAACGTCCGCTACAAGGGAACGGCCGCACCGCAGGACGCGCGCGACGCGCACGTCGTTTCCATCACGCCGGAGCTCCTGCCGGAAATCGAGGCGTACG